>CALJTN010000224.1 GCA_937976175.1 uncultured Clostridiaceae bacterium
TTCAACTCATTCATTTGTCCTAAACTCAAATTTACTGACATTGAATTATGGTTGTATGTTTGCACATACTATTCTTACACTGTTTAGTTTTCAAGGACCAAGTGTCTTGCTTTTCAGCTTTGTTCGTCGGTCTGTTTCAACTGCCGACCTTTACTATGTTAACACAAACTCTTTTCTGTGTCAACACTATTTTAAAATTTGTTTTTCTAGGACGTACATATTTGCTAAAGTGTTTTCGTTTCGTCCTGCTGACAAGAATAAATTCTATCATGTCCATCTATTAATGTCAATTAGTTTTTTAAAGAATTTTATAGTAATTAGTATTAGCCTATTTTTAGGTTTTATTCACAGCTTAAATACTTCTTTCAATAAGTATATTTGAGTTTTCCCTTAATGATAGGTCTAACAGCTTTGGTTTATCTATTTTGCTTCCTTTATCGTTAAAGTAAACCATAACTCTCGGTCTTATATTAAAGATTGACTTTTCTTCATTTTCTACAACAATGCCTACTTCACCAGTGTTTAGCTCAATCCACTGACCGTAAGGATATATTATAATTGTATTTATTAAAGCTTGGATAATATCATAGTTAAAGTAATAGTCTCCGGTTCCAAGCAAGTACTCTACAGTATCTGATTTCCTAAACTTCTTACGATAAGGCCTGTCACTGGTCAATGCTTCATAAACATCACAGGCACCTATTATTTTAGACATTATATGTATCTTCTCGTTTGATATTTTATTAGGATAGCCGGTGCCATCAAATCTCTCATGGTGCTGTAAAACTATATTTGGTATTTCTACAGTAAATCCATCCGTTTCGCTTAGTATATCAAATCCCAGCTTTGGATGACTTTTTATTATTTCTTTTTCTTCATCTGTCAGTTTATCATCCTTATTTAGAATTAGTCTTCCTACTTTTATCATTCCTATATCATGAAGTATTGAAGCTATTCCAAGTGTATTTAATCTATGTGATGGAAAGTGAAGATCGAATCCTATTGCTGTAGAGTATACTGCTACACTTATGCTGTGCTTAAATATGTTATCGCCAACAGCTCTTAGGAGAAAAAGAAGCTCTTGAACTCTACTGTCTTTAACAACTTTTATTATTGTGTTTTTTATATCTTCAGTATTTTTATTCTTTTTTATAAATTTTTGAATTGAGTAATCTATCTGTTCTTCACATTCTTTTATAATAATATCACTGATATTTACAGTAATATCACTTAAAGAACCTTTTACAGTTCTATAGACATAAAGCGAGCCATTATAGTTTTTGCGAAGTCCCTCAATTATATTTAAAGTTATTATTGTGTTTTTTTTGGCTAGTATTCCACCCTTTGAATTAAGTACATCATTTGCTAGTATGTCATTCTCCAGCAACTCTGCTATATTTACTTCAATAATTTTTTCAAGCATCGGATAGCCTCCTTTATAAAAAAGTAGGTGACTGCCCATAGGAGCAGCACCTCTTTTTTAGTCAGCAATTATTCTACGTCTTCTGCACTTATTTTTGCAATAGAAACTAGGCTTTCGTTTTCGGGAAGCTTCATAAGCTTGACTCCTTGAGTGCTTCTTCCCATTATTGATATTTCGTTTACATTCATTCTTATTATTATACCAGAAAGATTAATAAGCATTATTTCATCATTTTCCTTAACTACCTTCATGCCTACTATGTTACCCGTCTTTGTTGTGATTTTAGAGGTTAGTATTCCCTTTCCACCTCTAGATTGAATTCTGTACTCCTCTAAGTCAGTTCTTTTTCCGAAGCCTTTTTCGCTTATAACTAAAAGAGTAGCACTTTCTTCAACTATATCCGCACCTACTACTTCATCACCCTTATTAAGTGAAATTCCCTTTACACCGTGGGCAGAACGTCCCATACTTCTTACATCGCTTTCAGGGAATCTTATAGACATACCAAACTGTGTTACAGCAATAATTTCAGTAGTTCCTCTAGTTAGCTTAACGCCAATAAGCTCGTCACCTTCAGATAATCCAATGGCAGTAATGCCTGTGTTTCTGGAGGTTTCGTACTCACCTAGCTCTGTCTTTTTAATAATACCCTGCTTTGTCATAAATATTAGGTACTTGCCATCCTTAAAGTCTTTAATATGGATGACTGCATTAACCTTTTCACCTGCATCAAGCTGCAAAAGGTTAACCAAAGCAGTTCCCTTTGCTTGTCTTCCTGCTTCAGGTATCTCATAGGTTTTTAATTTGTACATTTTACCCTTGTTTGTAAAGAATAAAATATAATGATGTGTCGAGGTTATAAACAGGTTTTCTACGAAATCCTCTTCTCTTGTCTGTATGCCTGTTATTCCTCTTCCACCTCTTCTCTGACTCTTATAGGTATCTGAAGGAAGTCTCTTTATATAGCCGAAATGTGTTATGGTTACAGCTACTTCGTGTTCTTCAATAAAATCTTCCACGTCCAGCTCTTCTACTGCAGCTGTTATCTTAGTACGTCTCTTATCTGCAAACTTTTTCTTTATATCTAAAAGCTCTTCTTTTATAACCATAAGCACCTTTTGCTCACTTGCAAGCAGTGATCTTAGATATTCTATCTTTTTGATGAGCTCAAGATACTCATCCTCAATCTTATCTCTTTCTAGACCTGTTAAGCTTCTCAGTCTCATTTCAGCTATTGCATCAGCTTGAGCTTCTGACAGGCCAAATTTTGCTATCATTCTTTCTTTCGCTTCTGCTACTGTCTTTGAGCTTCTGATTATATTTATTATTTCATCTATATGGTCAAGAGCTATTCTTAAGCCTTCAAGTATATGTGCTCTTGCTTCCGCTTTGTCTAAATCAAACTTTGTTCTTCTAACAATTATATCTTTTTGGTGTTCTATATAGTGCTCTATTATATTCTTTAGTGTAAGAACCTTAGGTTGTCCTTTCACTAGAGCTATCATTATGATGCTATAGGTATCCTGCATCTGAGTATGCTTGTAGAGCTGATTTAAAACTATATTGGCATTTACATCTCTTTTTAACTCTATAACTACTCTCATTCCAGATCTATCGGATTCATCTCTAAGGTCATGAATTCCTTGAATTTTTCCTTCAGTTGAAAATTCAGCAATTTTCTCAATCAAGGCCGCTTTGTTAACCGTATAAGGAATTTCTGTGATAATTATTGCAGTTCGATCTTTTACTT
>CALJTN010000225.1 GCA_937976175.1 uncultured Clostridiaceae bacterium
CTCATAATCAATTCCATCTATACTTCGTCCAAAGGCTAGTGCTGGCTCTTTAACTCCACTACTTTTTCCATGGGGAATGGCTATTCCCCTACCTATTCCTGTTGAAAAATCTTTTTCTCTATCCATTACTGCTTGTAAATACTTATCTTTATCTAGGAGCTTACCATTTTCATCTAAAATTTGTATCATCTCTTTTATTACATCTTCTTTTGTTTTGCTAGTGAGATCAAGTTTAATTTGATTTACTGTTAGCAACTTAATTATATCCATTTACTCATCTCCTATCTATAAGGCATATTCAAAAAATAAATAAAAACAAAACTTTTCTGCTTCGCTTTTATCCATATATACTAAAATATATAATTACTTTAATGTTATTCTTTATCTAATTCTTGTTTTAAGAGTTCCTCTATCTTAGGTGTGCACCTACGCCCTTTACACCCACCAGATCCAGCCCCTGTAGCTCTTTGAACTTCCTCTACAGTTCTTGCTCCATTTTTTATGGCTTTTTTTATTACAGATCTTGGTATGGCTTTACATAAACATACTTTTGTAAGTTTATCCATTATTTCGCTATTTATATTTTGCTCCATACTATTTTTCTCCTTTTATATTATCTTTTATTTCTAAAAAAGTTAGTTAATAAACTACTACATTCCTCATTATATAACCAATTTATTTCTATCCAATGATTTAGTGCATCATTCTGAAGAACATTTATAACTGAACCACAAGCCCCTGCCCTAGGGTCAAAGGCACCTATATATAATCTACTTATCCTAGACTGTAGTATAGCCCCTGCGCACATAGGGCACGGTTCTAAAGTTACATACATATCACAGCCAGTTAATCTCCAGCTACCTAAAGCTTCACAAGCTTCCTTTATAGCTAAAACTTCTGCATGAGCAGTAGAATCTTGTAGAGTTTCCCTGAGGTTATGTGTCCTAGCAATTACTTCATTATCCTTAACTATAACCGCACCTACTGGTACTTCCTCTAATAATAATGCTCTTCTAGCTTCTTTTAATGCCTCATAAATAAAATCTTTTTTCATATAAACCTCTTTGTTTTATAAGTTATTATTATTTAATAATGTTTATTGCCTATATTGTACTACTTAAATACTATGTTTTCAATATATTTATATAAACAAAAAACCAGCAAAGTATTCCTTTGCTAGTTTTTGGTGCACGCGAGAGGAGTCGAACCTCCGGCCTTCCCCTTAGGAGGGGGACGCTCTATCCTACTGAGCTACGAGTGCAAATTTTATTTCTACTTAAATATATTATTACACTTTTATAAGTATGTCAACCTATAGATATAGTATACATAAATTTATAAGGTTTATGAGTTTTATTAATCCTATAAATGTTTTAAAATATGAATTCTAAAACAAATTAATGTTTTCTGAAAAATAAATGATTTATTGCATGATTTTTACAAGCTTTTATGCTAAACTATTTATAAATGATATTATATTATGAGGTGATTAGATGAAAAAAATTCATATAACAGACACAGTCCTAAGAGACGCCAACCAATCTTTGATTGCTACAAGGCTACGATTTGAAGATTTTGCGGCTATACTTACAGCTTTAGATAATGCAGGTTATCATTCATTAGAGTGTTGGGGTGGAGCTACTTTTGACTCTTGTCTAAGATATTTAAATGAAGATCCGTGGGAAAGGCTTCAAAAAATCAAAAGTATAGCTAAAAAAACTCCACTACAAATGCTTCTTAGAGGTCAAAACCTATTAGGTTATAAACACTATCCTGATGACGTAGTAAGGCGATTTATTAAAATGTCTGTATACCATGGTATAGATATAGTAAGAATATTTGATGCTCTAAATGATTTTTCAAACCTAGAAGTTGCCATGGATGAAACTAAAAAGCAAGGAGCACATGCTCAAGGGGCCATTGTTTATACTGTAAGTCCAATTCATGATGTTAGCAATTACACTAAACTTGCAAAACGACTAGAAGGAATGGGTGCTGACTCTATATGTATTAAGGATATGGCGGGTCTTATTATGCCAAGCATTGCCTACGATGTAGTTAAAGGAATAACGGAGACAGTAAAAATACCTGTATACCTACATTCTCATTGTACAAATGGGCTAGCTGAAATGTCTTATTATAAAGCAATAGAAGCAGGTGCTGCTGGTATCGATTGTGCTATTTCAAGCTTCTCTAGCGGAACTTCTCAACCACCTACTGAAACTATGCATGAAGCTTTAGTAGCCGCGGGATATGACACTGGACTAGATGCTAAAAAACTTATATACATAAATGATTTCTTTAAACCTATAAAATCAGAGGTTTTAGCTTCTGGATTATTAGATCCAACAGTTTTAACACCTCAACCAGAAGGTTTAATTAATCAAGTTCCTGGTGGTATGCTTTCTAACATGATTTCTCAACTTAAGGCACAAAACTCCATTGATAAACTAGATGCGGTTCTAGCAGAAGTACCTCTTGTACGTGCTGATTTAGGATTCCCACCACTAGTAACTCCTATGAGTCAAATGGTTGGTACCCAAGCTACGGTCAATATTTTAACTGGTGAGAGATATAAAATGATACTAAAAGAAGTTAAAGCGTATTGTAGAGGTGAGTATGGAGTATCACCAGGACCAATTAATGCAGATCTTTTGAATAAAGCACTAGGAAATGAACAACCTATACAAGGAAGATACGCAGATACCTTAGAACCAGCTTTTGAAAAAACAAAAGAAGCTCTAAAGGACTTAACTAGTAGCGAAGAAGACATTTTATCCTACTTAGCTTTTCCTCAAATAGCTGAAGAATTTATTAAAAATAGAAAGCAAAAGCCTTCTGTAGACCAAATAAGAAATGAAACCCAGAGTCAGCCTATATAATTAAAGCAGACACCCTTAATTAAAATATTAAGGGTGTTTGTTTATTCTTAGCATTTTAATACATGAAATACTATATACTGTACATTATATAATATTAACTGATGATTTAAGTGAGGTATAAAATGCAACTAAATTCTGTTAATCGCTTTAGAGAAATTGTTAAAGTTCTTGCCTCTTATGGCTTTGGATATATTGTAGATTCTAAATTTAGCAAACAAAACAAACTTCCTGAAAATTTAAGGAGAGCCTTTGAAGAGCTTGGACCTACTTTTATAAAAATCGGCCAAATACTGAGTACTAGACCGGACCTTTTATCTCCACCTTATATATTAGAGCTTTCAAAGCTTCAAGACAGTGTGCCTCCAGAAAGTATTGAAACTGTAGAGAAAGTATTTTTTGATGAATTTTCAATATCAACAACTGAGTCCTTTGAGAAGTTCTATGAAAATCCCTTAGCCTCAGCATCTATTTCTCAAGTACATAAAGCTATATTAAAGGATGGCAGGGAAGTTATAGTAAAAATACAAAGACCGGATATTGCTGAAAAGATGAACTTAGATATTTCTATACTACTTCGCTTAATAAAGTTTACAAAGGCAAAGTTTTCCGATGCATTAATTGACCCAGAGCAAGCCTTACATGAAATACTTTCAATTACTAATCTTGAGCTTGATTTTAACAATGAAGTTAAAAATATAAATACCTTTAAAATTTTTAATAAAGATATTGCCTTTCAATATGTACCTTATGTAGTTCAAGATTTGTGTAGTACTAAGGTCTTAACTATGGAGAGAGTTCATGGCTTTAAGGTAGATGATATAAGTAAACTCCTAATGGCTCATTATAATCTTGAGGATTTAGGTAAAAAACTAGCTTTATCTTACTTAAAACAAGTTCTACAAGATGGATTTTTTCATGGTGATCCTCACCCTGGAAATATATTTATATGCGACGGCAAAATTTGCTTTATAGACTTTGGGATTATGGGCAATCTCTCAAATTCTTTGAAATTAACACTAAATGATATGATATTAGCAGTTGCTTTTAACGACATAAATAAGATGATTTCAGCTCTTTTATCTATAGGCATAAGAAGAGGGTATGTAGATAGAAATAAACTATACGAAGATTTAGATTATCTTCTTGCAAATTACCTTTCAGTTTCCTTAAACAATATTCAAGTTTCAGTTTTACTATCCGAAGTCTTTGATATAGCTAAACAAAATAATATCCGCTTACCTCGTGACTTAACACTTCTAATAAGAGGGCTCGTAATTTTAGAGGGTGTAATAGTTACTATAGCTCCTGATATAAAACTAATAGATATAGCTATACCTTATGTGAAAGCTAACAATAAGTTCTCTATATTAAACCATTTAGATTTTAATACCTTAATTATGCGTTCATACTCATTTATAAAAGATTCATCTAGACTTCCCTCAAAACTTATAGAGTTATCTGATAGTGTAATAAGTGGAAGAGCTAAACTACAATTGGAGCATAAAAATTTAAATACCCCTATAAGTGAATTAAATAAAGGTATAAATCGATTAGTATTTGCCCTTATTATTTCTTCTATGATTATAGGGTCTTCTACAATCTTAAATTCTAATATAGGTCCTAAAATATATAACATTTCAATTATTGGTATAACTGGTTTTGTAACTGCAGCCTTCATGGGTTTTTGGCTACTAATTTCTATAATGAAATCTGGAAAATTATAAAATTAACTATTACTTTGACATTCTCTTTACTATATAGGTATAATTTAAATAAAATAAGGTATAAATTAGTAGTCAATTAAAGACTTTAAAATATACTTATTAATCTTATAAAATGAGGTATTCTTATGATTAAATATTACAATAGGAAAGAAAATAAATATGAAATTGAAAAGGTGGCTGGTGAAAAATACTTAAATTGGTCTTATTCTTCACCTTCGGGAAAAGGACTTGTTGAGTTATTACTTAAGAAAAAGCTGTTTTCAAAGTTGTATGGTCATTATTGCGATACAAAAATAAGTTCTAGAAAAATTAAGGATTTCATTAAAGATTTCAGTATTGACATGTCTATATATGATAACAAGGACAATGAATACGCCTCTTTTAATGAGTTTTTTATAAGGCCTTTAAATAAAGATGCTCGAACAATTGATACCAATAGTGATATTTTAATATCACCTTGTGACGGCAAAATTTCTGCTTATGAAGACATCGACCTAAACGATTTAGTTCAAGTAAAGGGCTTCACTTACTCACTTAAAGAACTGCTTGAAGATAACGAAATTTATAATTTATACACCGGCGGCACTTGTTTGATTTTTAGATTATGTCCAACAGATTACCATAGATTTCACTTTGTTGATAATGGGACCTGCAGTGAAACAACTAAAATTAAAGGCCATTACTACTCTGTAAATCCTATAGCCTTAAAAAGTGTAAAAAAACTATTTTGTCAAAATAAGAGAGAATGGAGCGTATTTCATTCAGATAATTTTCAGGATATTATTTATATGGAGGTTGGTGCTACTTGCGTAGGCTCAATTATTCAAAGTTATAATCCAAATGCCAAAATCACAAAGGGAGCGGAAAAAGGATATTTCAAATTTGGTGGCTCTACGGTAATTTTATTCTTTAAAAAAGATGCTGTAAAGATTCATGAGGATTTGCTAAAACAAACACAATTAGGTTTTGAAACTTCTGTACTAATGGGAGAAAAAATAGGACTGAAATAATATTTCAGTCCTATTTTTTCATTACATTTTAAATTTTAAGGTTATATTTCTTAATTTCTCCGCGCTAATTTTGTTACCACTTGTATTATTCTTTATTTCTTCCATTTTAGTCACTATATCTATACTTTTATCTGATATGCTGAATATACCTTCTGCACCCTCATTAACAGTACCTGATACTTGATCTATTGCAATTGTAATACCATTTATGGAGGTATTCAAATGTTGTGCTGTTTCATCAAATTCTTTCATGAACTTGCTAAAGTTTTCTGCATCTTCTATGTATTCTTTTCCAGTACCCATAATAATTTCGTAATTTAAAGAAACTTCTTCATCCATAAATTCTAACATTTTCCCTTTCTCATCAATTAAATAAGCATAGCTTGATTTACTATTTGATACATTTACATCTTGCATATATTTTGAAAAACTCTCTGCATATACTGATACTGCTACATATCCCAAGGTTTGTCCATATTTATCTTCATCTATTATAGGACTTGTAAAAACTATAACCGAATATCCTGTTATATCAGATTTTATAGTTTCACTTATAGCTAATCCTCCACTTGAGCTAACGGCGTGGTAGGTCTGATCTGCTATGTTTTTTCCTATAGATGGTTTATAACTATCTGATATTATATTTCCACTTGTATCAACTAAAGAAACTGTAATTACCTCTTTTATTAACAGACATCATTTCGGCCTTACTTTGATTAAATATAATGTCTGATGACTTTATATATGTAAAAATAGAAGTTGTCACCATAGATATAATTATTAAGCTTGCAATAAGAAGTAGTATTTTCTTTCTAATTGACATACCTTTTATATTATTGCTCTTTATATATTTATTAGGTATTCCTTCTTTAAATAGTTTTACTAATTTACTTTTAATTTTATAATTATTAGATGATCTAGAAGATCTAATTTGAGTATTTTTACTTTTAATAGTTTTTATTAGTTTGGAGATTTTTCTTTCTTTTGCTTTTTTATCTTTACTCTTGTACTTTTTTATAATATTCCAATATTTAAAATTCATAAAGGTCATCCTTATTTATGTTTAATCAACAGTGTCAAAATATCTTATAAAACCTTTAAATATTTAAAAAATATATATTTCGTAGTTTCGCGCTTCATATATGACAATTAATATAGTTATTGCTAGCATTAATTGCATATACCTGGCTTCTTAGTGTTAAATATACTATTTATTACAATTATATAATTTAATTTTTATACAATTTCTCGTTTTATTACAATAAAAAAAAGACCCCAGTAAAAAAATTCACTGAGATCTTTTTGGTGCGTCGGACAGGAGTCGAACCTGCGACCAACTGGAACGATTTAGTCTAATTTATAAAAGTTTATAAAGTCTTACAACCGTTGAAAACACTAGGTTTTAGCCACAGCTTGGTTTATAGAAATTTATAAGTATTTCACACTAGTGTGGGAATAATGTGGGAAAGTTTTTGGCCTTTAAAGCTACTATTTATGGCCTTTCCCAACATTACTTTTTAAATTTATAAATTACTTTTTTCCACTTTTAAGCTTTTTATTCTAAATTCTATTTACTGTAATATTTCTGCTTTGGGCTTTTAGGCTTATCGGGTACAGTTAAAAATAATATATTATTTTTAATAAGTGGCTTTAAAATTTCCTTCCTAAAATACTCTTTACTTTTAAGATTTAAATAGTACATTAATTCTTGGCTTGTTTTTGGTTCTTTACAAAACTGTATCAATAGCCGTACTCGATCATCTTTTAGTTTATCTTCCGTGGTAACTTCCGTGGTAGCTTCCGTGGTAACTTCCGTGGTAACTTCCGTGGTAGTAAAAGTTGTATTAGTTATAAAAATAATCTTAAAGATATCTTCTTCAATAATTTCAGGCTCATGTTCAAAGTAAATCTTTCCGTACTTATGAATATTTCTAACTCCTGAACCAAGCTCATCTACTAAGCCCATCTCTTTAAAAAATTTTGCTGTGTTTGGATTTTTGGGGAAAGGTGAAAAGTTGCTAGGATCAATAATCCCATGGCCATGAGGTTTATTGCTATTTTCAGTATATATTTTATCTTTTCCTATAACAAGCTTAGCAGGGTATGGGTTACCATAATCCCTATGGATTAATATATTTGAAACTACTTCTCTAAAAATCTTATCTCTAATACTTATTCTGATATCTCCTTCAAGATAAAAAGTATCTGGAAGATGCTTGTTTACAAAAGCCATCAATCTGTCATAGCTTTCAATTAAGTTAGTTCTAATATCATCTCTATCGTCATATCTATCTAAATTAATTTTCCTTAAAATTGCATCGGTTTTGTAATAAGGTACAACAGAATTTATAACTTCATCTTTTCCAAGCAGTAAAATAGCTGCCAATGTAAAACCTTCTATATTATTTTTATAATCACGTATATATAACCCTGCACTTTTTAACAACTCCATATCATCCATACCCTTCCATGGATGATTAGCAACCCTAATAGACGCTACTTTTCTAGCTCTGCTTATAAGATCTTCTCTTAAATCTTCAAGTTTGACATATGGATATACCGTATTTTCAATGTAGGTTGTTTGTTTTCGCTGATAAAGTGCTGCTACTTGATTTGTATTATCTGTAACATTTATATCTCCATCTTCGTTTCTATCAAATATTCTACCATTACATCTATGAACTTGTGAGCTCTCTGGAATAAAAATATACAGAATAACTTTATCATCAATATTTATTTCTTCAATATTTAAATAGTAAGTAGGACTTATTTTATTACCATTATTCATAACCG
>CALJTN010000226.1 GCA_937976175.1 uncultured Clostridiaceae bacterium
ATAGGTAGGGGAATAGCCATTCCCCATGGAAAAAGTAGTGGAGTTAAAGAGCCAGCACTAGCCTTTGGACGAAGTATAGATGGAATTGATTATGAGTCTATGGATGATGAGCTGGCTCATATATTCTTTTTAATTGCTGTACCGGAAGAATCAATTAATGAACATTTAAAAATATTAAGCCAAATCTCTAAAAAAATAATGCATAAAGAGTTAAGAGAAGGACTAATGGAAGCTAGTAGTGCTGAAGAAATAATTAGATTATTAGAAGAATAGGCAGTTTATGCTATAAGAAAGTCTATAAATGCAATTAGTAAATTAGGCATTAATATAGTATATATATTAGAAGGCATAGAAGTAACCGCGCTTATGATTTTATTATTAAAGAAGGAATTTAATAAATGATATAGAAATCTTAGTAATATATAATACTTAAAAGGGAGATGTTTCTATGTGCGAAGTAGAAATTGTTATAATGAACGAGCAAGGATTACATGCAAGACCAGCAAGTATTGTTGCGAAAAAGGCATCTAAGTTTCTTTCACATATAACTATAGTGAAAGACGGCAAAGAATATAATGCAAAGAGCATAATAAACATCCTAAGCATGGCTGCGTCTAAGGGAGATAAACTGAAAATTGTGGCTCATGGAGACGATGAAGTTATGGCTGTAGAGGAATTAAGGATAGTAATTGAAAGAGAGATTTTAGGCCTTTAGAAGATATTAGTGCTTAAGGTTAATTTTACGCCTAGATTAGTAAAACAATTAAATAAAGTATTAAAACAAATAAGGAACTCTAAGATTTTAGAGTTCCTTATTTGTTTTAAGAAATTAACAGTATATTTACATAAATGAAAGCATAATAGAAT
Organism: uncultured Clostridiaceae bacterium; assembly: GCA_937976175.1. Classification (GTDB taxonomy): domain Bacteria; phylum Bacillota; class Clostridia; order Clostridiales; family Clostridiaceae; genus Clostridium_AD. The sequence continues at coordinate 868 of CALJTN010000226.1, forward strand.
ATTAATCTATAAGTTGATATTAAATTAACATCTAAGTATTACAATAGGAACAAAATATTTTTTAAATTTAAGATTAGGAGATGATTTTATTGACAGAAGAAAGATGTTGCTTAGAATGCACGGGAATAGACATTAGATTCGAAAAGGTAAAAGACATCACTGAAAAATTTAAAGCTATGAAGGGTGCTTTAATTCCAGTACTTCATGAAGTACAAAGCATGTTCGGATACTTACCAGAACAAGCACTACAAGTAGTATCGGAAGAACTTGCCATACCTATGTCTGAAATTTATGGGGTATCAACCTTTTACTCACAATTTACTTTAGAACCTAAGGGAAAACATATTATTAAGATATGCCTTGGCACTGCTTGTTATGTGAAAGGCGCACAAGATATTTTAGAAAGGTTTTGTAATGTTCTAGAAGTAGATATAGGAAAAACAACTAGTGACGGGAGGTTTACTGTAGAAGCTGCTAGATGCCTTGGTGCATGTGGACTCGCACCAGTCCTTATGGTAGATGATAAAGTATATGGAAGATTAATTCCTGATGATGTTATAAGAATAATTGAAGAATACAAGTAAAGAAATCAATTTAGTAAACTCATTTATGGAGGGGTATTAATGAAGACCATACAAGACCTTGAAGATATAAGAAAACACACCTTTAATAGGGTTAACCAAGGAGTGAATAGAAAAAGTACAAGAATTGTTATTGGAATGGCTACTTGTGGAGTAGCAGCAGGAGCAAATGAAGTATACGATGCAATAGTAGATGAAGTTAATAAGCTTGGATTATCTAATGTAGTAGTAGCTAAGACTGGATGCATAGGTGTTTGTAGATTAGAGCCTATTGTAGAAATCATAAGACCTGGAGAAGAAAAAGTAACCTATGTTCAGATGTCCCCCTATAAAGCGAGAAGAGTTGTAGCTAGCCATGTATTAGTTGGCAAGGTTAGAGATGAATATACAATGCATGTTATTAAGGGGAAAATTCTTAATGATTATACATTAGATAACGATTATTAATTATTATTTGCCCCAAAGGAATAGAAGGAGGGATTATAATGGAGGTTTATCACTCTCAGGTACTTGTTTGTGGGGGAAAAGGATGCATTTCTCCAGAATCAATAGATCTTTATAGAAATTTAAAGTCAGAAATAAGAAAGCATAAATTAAATCATGAAATTGAAGTGTTAAAAACGGAATGTCTAGGACTTTGTGAACTAGGTCCTGTTGTAATAGTTTATCCAGAAGGGGTTTTATATAATAAAGTAAAAACTGATGATATTCAAGAATTGGTAGAGTCACATTTTATTCGGAATAAAGTGCTAGAGCGCCTTGAATATAAAGTTTCAGAGGGAGAAGGAAAGGTAAGAAACCTTAATAAATTAGACTTTTTTAAAAAACAATTAAGAATAGCTTTAAGAAATTGCGGAATTATAGACCCGGAGAATATAGATGAATATATAGCCCTTGATGGGTATAAAGCTTTAGAGCAGGTACTTACAACTATGTCTCCTTTAGAAGTTATCGAAAATATTAAGAAATCAGGGCTCAGAGGAAGAGGTGGCGGAGGGTTTCCTACAGGAATGAAATGGCAGTTTGCAGCTAAGCAAGATAGAGATGAGAAATATATAATTTGTAACGCAGATGAAGGAGATCCAGGGGCTTTCATGGATAGATCAGTTCTTGAAGGGGATCCTCATTCAGTACTGGAAGCTATGACTATAAGTGGGTACGCCATAGGATCAAATAAAGGGTTCATATATGTTAGAGCTGAATATCCGCTAGCAGTTGAGAGACTAGAGATTGCAATTAATCAATCTAGAGAATACGGACTCCTAGGAGAAAATATTTTAGATACAGGTTTTAATTTTAATATAGAGTTAAGACTTGGTGCTGGTGCTTTTGTATGCGGGGAAGAAACTGCTCTTATTCAGTCCATTGAAGGCAGACGCGGAATGCCTATGCCAAAACCACCATTTCCAGCTGTAAGTGGACTTTGGGGTAAGCCTACAATTATTAACAATGTAGAAACTTTTGCTAATATAGTTCCTATTATTTTAAACGGAGCTGATTGGTTTAGAGGAATAGGTACAGAAAAAAGTCCAGGTACAAAAGTTTTTGCATTAGGCGGCAAAATTACAAATACTGGGCTTATAGAAATTCCAATGGGAACGACGCTTAGAGAGACTATCTTTGAAATAGGTGGGGGCATACCAAATGCAAAGGACTTTAAAGCAGTTCAAACGGGAGGACCTTCGGGTGGATGTATTCCAGAAAAAGAGATAGACAATCCTATTGAATATGATAGCTTAGTTGCTCTTGGATCCATGATGGGGTCTGGAGGCATGATAGTTTTAGATGAAGATAATTGTATGGTGGATGTGGCTAGGTTTTTCCTCGATTTTACAAAGGATGAGTCTTGCGGTAAATGCACTCCATGCAGAATTGGAACAAAAAGGTTACTTGAAATGCTTGAAAATATAACAAAAGGAAAGGCTGAAATGGAGGATTTATATAAACTTGAACACTTAGCTCTAGGGATAAAAAAAGTTGCGTTATGTGGACTTGGTCAGACTGCACCTAATCCAGTACTTTCTACTTTAAATCACTTTAAAGATGAATATATTGCTCATGTGAAAGATAAGAAATGTCCAGCTAAAGTTTGCAGGCCTCTAGTGCAATATGTGATTTTAGAGGATAAATGTAAAGGCTGTGGCCTATGTACTCGTAATTGTAACATAGGTGCTATTAGTGGAAAGCTACAGGAACCCCATATAGTTGACCAAGATATATGTTTGAAATGCGGATTATGTATGCATATATGCAGATTTAAAGCTATTGTTAAAATATAATATTTGTCCTTGGAGGTGAGTAAAATAGAAATTATAAACTTGATTATAGATGGAATAGAAGTACAAGTTCCCAAGGGGACTACTGTGCTTGAGGCATCAAAATTAGTTGGAGCTAAAATACCTACACTGTGCTTTTTAAGGGAAATTAATGAGGTATCTAGTTGTAGAATGTGTGTGGTACAAGTAGGGCAAAAGTTATTAGCTTCTTGTACACTGCCAGTTGAAAATGGAATGGAGATAAAAACTAACACTGCTGACGTGCGAGAAGCTAGAAAAATGGTAATAGAACTATTATTGTCTAACCATAAAAGGGAGTGTACAACTTGTATTAGAAGTGAGAATTGTGATTTACAGACGGTGGCAAAGGAGTTAAACATAAGAGATGTAAAATATTGTGGAGAGAAAAGTTGTGGAAGCATGGATGATTCTTCAAGTTCGGTAGTAAGAGAACCTGAAAAATGTATTCTTTGTGGACGATGTATTGCAACTTGTGGAATTATTCAAGGTGTTCATGCAATCAACTTCTCAGATAGAGGTTTTGATACTAAGATTACTACTATATATGAGAGGCCATTAAAGGAATCAATATGCATAAATTGTGGTCAGTGTATTTTAGCATGCCCAGTGGGAGCCTTACATGAAAAGGAAAGCATAAGGCCCGTTTGGAAGGTTATAGAAGACTCAAGCAAGTATGTAGTAGTTCAAACAGCACCAGCAGTAAGAGTAGCACTAGGCGAAGAGTTTGGCATGCCCATAGGTAGTAGGGTTACTGGAAAAATGGTATCAGCTTTGAGAAAATTAGGTTTTGATAAAATATTTGATACTGATTTTGCAGCAGACCTTACTATTATGGAAGAAGGAACTGAACTATTAAATAGGCTAGAGGAAGGAAATAATCTTCCACTAATGACATCCTGCTGTCCTGGATGGGTAAAATTCGTTGAACACAATTTTCCAAAGATGATTCCTAATTTATCTACCTGCAAATCACCTAGTGAAATGGAAGGAGCTTTAGTTAAAAGTTATTTTGCAAAAAAAATTGGTGTTGACCCAAAGAATATTGTTGTTGTTTCAATTATGCCTTGCGTTGGTAAAAAGTTTGAAGGTGAAAGAGAAGAATTGTCTAGTAATAATATGGCGGATGTAGACTATGTTTTAACTACTAGAGAACTAGCTCAAATGATAAAAGAGGCAGGTATAGATTTTGTTAATCTAAAGAATGAAGAGTTTGACAACCCTTTTGGAGAATCTACTGGAGCATCAGTAATTTTTGGAGCGACAGGAGGAGTTACAGAAGCAGCTTTAAGAACTATATTTGAACTTTCAGCTGGAAAAGAACTAGAGGAAATAGAATATTCATTGGTTCGAGGTTTAGAGGGCATAAGAGAATTAAATATAGAATTACCAGATGGAAGAAATATAACTGCAGCTGTAGCTCATGGACTCCATAATGCTAGAGAATTATTAAATTTAGTTAAAAATGGTGAAAGGCAATTTGATTTTATTGAAGTTATGGCATGTCTGGGTGGATGCGTAACTGGTGGAGGTCAACCAATAGCAGATTTACAAACAAGAGAAAAAGTCAATATTAAAGAGGAAAGAGCAAATTCTATATATAATGAAGATAAGGCTCTACCTATTAGGAAATCACATAAAAATCCATATGTAACTAAATTATATGAGGAGTTTTTAGGGTCACCCAATAGCCACTTAAGCCATAAGTTATTGCATACTGAGTATATAAAAAGAAATAAATTTTAAATATTTATCTTTACTTTTTTCCCATAGTCGGACACAATTAATATAATACTGACTATAGAAAATCAAGTTTAATTGAAAACTTGATTTTTTTATTACACACGTTAGTACATTATGGAAAAATATCAATACAAAAGGAGTGGTTACTTATGGATCCAATAGCTTTTAATTTATTTGGATTAGATGTCAGGTGGTACGGTATTTTCATTGCAACAGGAATGATGGCTGGAATTTTATTAGCTAATTTTACTGCAAAGTTGAAAGGTGTTAATTACGATGAACTTTTAAATGCTACACTAGTATCATTTCCTATAGCTATTATTGGAGCAAGGTTTTACTATGTAATATTTGAGTTTGGTCAATATAAGGATAATTTAATAGAAGTATTCAATATACGTGAAGGTGGGCTTGCTATACATGGTGGAGTTATATTTGCTATGATAGCAGCTTTTATATATACAAGGTATAAAAATGAGGATTTCCTAGAATTTGCAGATGTAGCAGCACCATCTATAATTATCGGGCAGGCTATAGGAAGATGGGGAAATTTCTTCAATAGTGAGGCTCATGGAGGTCCGGTTACTGAAAGTTTTATAAGTAAATTCCCAGAGTTTATACAAAGGGGGATGTTGATTGATGGACTGTATTACCATCCAACCTTTCTCTATGAATCTATATGGAATGTGGTAGTATGCTTAATACTTATTTACTTATTAACAAAAACGTATAAAAAAGGAACTGTTATCTTTACCTATGTGGGCTTATATTCCATAGGAAGATTATTTATAGAGGGACTAAGAACTGATAGTTTGATGGTTTTCGGTATGAGAACAGCACAATTAATAAGCTTAGTAGGAATTGCTGCATGGATTATATTCCTTATGACAAATAATAAGAGAAGGCATTTTAAATAATGCTATGAAATAAAAAGGAGCTTTTCATAAGGAAGCTCCTTTTTATTTCATGATTTAGTAATTATATGATGAAAATACCTTTTAATATAAGTCATACTAATCTCTATGTGCAGTATTGAAATATCGACTTAGCTGACCTGCCAAGTTTTGTATAGGCATAGTCTGCAAATAAACTTTGCCAGGGCCTCTTAGAGTAGATAAAAATAGTCCTTCCCCTCCGAAAAAGATATTCTTAAAACCTTTAACCATTTCAACATTAAAGTCTACAGAAGCATCAAACATTGCTACATTACCTGTATCTACTTTCAATTTTTGACCTATATCCAAGGTATACTCTTCTATGTGACCATCAAACTCTAAAAAAACTAATCCAGGTCCAGTTATTTTTTGAAGAATAAAACCTTCTCCACCAAAGAAGCCGGCGCCTAGTTTTTTCCTAAAGAAAGTTTCTAATTTTACAGAGACTTCACCAGCTAAAAAGGCACCCTTTTGACATATAATAGTTTCACCAGAAAAAAGTTTTCTTGCTACAATCTTACCAGGGAAGGATGATGGAAAGGCTATTAAGCCTGAACCGTGATTACAAGTAAAGGTATTTAAAAACACGGATTCACCTGAAAAAGCTCTACCTATTCCACCAAATAAGCCTCCTTTCATATTCGTATTCATAATTATATTGTCGCTCATCCATCCCATTGCACCTGATTCGGATACAATAGTCTCATTAGTATTTAAATCACAAATTACAACTGGAAGAGAATCTCCTTTAATTTCATAACGCATAATCGTTACCCCCTTATTACAATAAATACAGCCCTTTATTAATTTATATGTTAATTTTATAAATTATAACAATAACCCATAAAATATGTTTAGAAACAAATAAATTCAATAATATAATGTAATATCAATATTTTGAAAGAGTTACAAAAATATTTAAATAAATAACTATTGAAATAACTATTTATTAATAGTATAATTGGTTATGTTGCACGAGAGATGTGTATGCAACACTTAAAATACTTTATGGAGAAATGTCCGAGTGGCTTAAGGAGCACGCTTGGAAAGCGTGTGTAGGGGAAACTCTACCGAGGGTTCGAATCCCTCTTTTTCCGCCAGTTTATATTTCCGTACTAGCCGGGGAGTTAGCGGTGCCCTGTAACCTGCAACCCGCTACAGCAGGGGTGAATTCCTCGCCTAGGTTATAAACTGTGTGGCCTGACCTATATAAGTGGCGTTGAGAACTGGGTCCCACGCAATGGAAATTCATGAACCCCGTCAGGTCCGGAAGGAAGCAGCGGTAAGTGAACATTTCCATGTGCCGTGGATCAACCTGGTTTGAGCTAACTGTATAGGTAACGCACATAGTTTATACATCGAAGCGAGGTGTACGGTCTACATAAGAATTATAAGATGCCTATAAAGGCATCTTTTTTATTTAAGCATCTTTAAAAAACAAAAGTAAGTATGCATTTTTTACAAATATAAACTAATACTTAGAATTAAATGATATAATTATTTAAAGAACAGAATAAAAATTAAAAAAACATAAAGCTTTGCGATGAAAATAAATACTATTAATTAAAAGAGGTGAAATTTGTGGCATATACGGCTTTATATAGAGAATGGAGACCAAGAACCTTTGAAGATGTAGTGGGTCAGGAACATGTGACTATAACCTTAAAGAATCAAATTAACAGCCAGCGAATAGCTCATGCATACCTTTTATGTGGCACAAGAGGAACAGGAAAAACTTCAATAGCTAAGATACTAGCTAAAGCAGTTAATTGTTTGAATTCGGACCATGGAGAACCCTGTAATGAATGTGAAATGTGTAAGAAAATAAATTCGGGAACAGCAATAGATGTTACTGAGATAGATGCAGCATCACATAATGGAGTAGATAACATTAGAGATATAATTGAAGATGTTCAGTATCCGCCACAGGAAGCTAGGTATAAAGTTTATATTATAGATGAGGTTCATATGTTATCTATGGGGGCAGTAAATGCTTTCTTAAAAACATTAGAAGAGCCACCAAGCAAAATAATATTTATATTAGCCACAACTGATCCTCAAAAGTTGCCAATAACTATACTATCAAGATGTCAAAGATTCGATTTTAAAAGAATAAAAAGTGCGGACATATTTGAAAGGCTTCGGAGGATTGTTACGCAGCAAGGTATTTATGTAGAAGATAATAGCTTAAAGCTAATATCAAGAGTTTCTGATGGAGCAATGAGAGATGCTCTAAGCATTTTAGATCAGGCCATATCAATGAACGAAGGAAAGGTCGAGTATGATAGTGTTATTGATATGTTAGGACTTGTGACGTCTGAGAGTCTTATAACACTTTCAGACAGTATAATAAATAGAGATATTGAAGGGTCAATAAAGGCTATAAATGAAATAGTTTTTAGTGGCAAAGACATATACGTATTTTTAAAAGATATGACTACTCATATGAGAAATCTAATGATGGCTAAAGTAAGCGATAATGTAGAAGAAATTTTAGACATGTCTAGCGAAAATATAGATATTTTAAAGGAGCAAGCGACTAAAATTAGAGTAGAAGAAATTATGAGAAATATAAGCATACTTCAAGATGCAGAAGAACAATCTAAGTGGAGTAAGCAAAACAGAATTTATTTTGAACTTGCAGTAATTAAGATGTGTAAAATAGAATATGATACGTCAAAGGAAGTACTATTATCTAGAATAAACAAATTAGAAGAAATAATAAAGCAAGGAAAGATAACTGTAGCTTGTGAAAGTATAACACCGAGAGTTTCTGAGAAAAATGATGAGAAGAAGGGGTCAACGCTAAGTAAGAAAACGGAAATAAGACCAGTGCAAAAGCATAATGCCAATTCTAGTTTAACTATAGATATGGTGAAAAAATCTTTTAAGGATATTTTAGATATGTTTAAGGCACGAAGACATATGGTTATATACGCGTCTTTAATGACAGGAGAAATTGTATCTTGTGATGGTGGTGTAATAGAGCTAAAGTATGAAAAGCAATTTGCGTTTAATAAGATTAGACTTGAGAAAGAGGAGAATAGAAATTTAATAGAAGAGATATTTTCTGAATCATTAAAAGAACCAGTAAAAATAAAATATACTATAGAATCTGATGAAAAACAGGCTAAATCACCGGAGGATATGTTAAGAGAAACATTTGGAGATGATCTTTTAGAGATACTAGACGAATAGCGCTAAAATACTAAACTTATAAATACTAGAAATTCTATATTTATAAGGGAAAAATTAAGTGTATATTACTTATAAAAAAAATTTACTTATTTAATGGAAATTATTATAGGTATTAGTATATAATAATATAGAAAAGCTATAATAAATTAGCAATATATATCTTTTAGGTTACAAAGGTCCAAATAAATTTAAATTTATTTGTTGCGAATCTAGAAGATGTAAATATAATAATATTAACTTAAATAACTAATAAATAGGAGGTAACTATTATGGCAAAAGGTGGATTTCCAGGTATGGGTGGAAATATGAATAGTTTAATGAAGCAAGCTCAAAAATTTCAACAGCAAATGGAAGACATGCAAAAGGACTTAGGAAATAAGAAATTTGAAGCATCTGTTGGTGGTGGAGCAGTAGTTGCAATAGCTAATGGAAAAAGACAACTTGTTGAAGTAAAGATAAAACCAGAAGTAGTAGATCCAGATGATGTTGAAATGCTTGAAGATTTAATTATGAGTGCTTGCAATCAAGCATTGAAAAAGGCAGAAGATGAAACTAGTAATGAAATGGGTAAACTAACAGGTGGATTAAACATGCCAGGATTGTTCTAACGACATTTCAGAAGGAAGGTCTCCTACCTTTATAAGTGGGAGGATAACAATTGAGAATTGTTATCTACTTCAGAGAAATACCCATAGGATATATGCTGCAATAAAGAAAAAAATTTAGCGGGAATCTAAATTTCCTTCTGAAGTCGTTAATGCAGCACCACAGGTGATGACTAATAAACAGTAGTTTAAAGGCTACATTGTTATGAGGTGACTAGATTGGATTTTTATCCAGTAGCAATAGAAAAACTTATTGAAGAGTTTGCTAAGCTTCCTGGAATAGGGCGAAAGACAGCTCAAAGACTTGCACTCTTTGTGCTAAATCTTCCCGGGGAAGAAGTGAATGAATTTGCCAATGCATTGGTGAAAGCCAGAGGGACTTTAAAATACTGCGCTATATGTGGAAGTTTTACAGATACAGACCCTTGTGGAATTTGTTCTAATCCTAATAGGGATAAGAGCATAATATGTGTAGTAGAAAATCCAAAGGACATTATGACTATGGAAAAGGTAAGAGAATTTAATGGAGTTTATCATGTTCTTCATGGAACAATATCCCCCATGTCAGGAAGAGGTCCTGAAGATATAAAATTAAGAGAACTTATAAGAAGGATTAATGGAGAAGTAGGAGAAGTAATAGTTGCAACTAATCCAAACATAGAGGGAGAAGCTACAGCTATGTATATATCTAAAATATTAAAACCTTTAGGTGCAAAAGTTACAAGGATTGCCCACGGCATTCCAGTTGGTGGAGATTTAGAATATGCAGATGAAGTAACCCTTTCTAAAGCTTTAGAGGGAAGAAAAGAAATATAGAATAATACTCCTGTTTTATGTCAAGAATTTAGAAAAGACATAAGATGGGAGGTTTTTTATTATGAACAGAAAAAAAATAATCGATATATTATTTTCAATTCTAGAATATACTGAGGAGCAAAAAGATATAATTACTCAATTAGAAGAAGCTAAACTTGAATGGGAGAGTGCAAGGGAATGCTTTCAAGTGGCAGATGATCCTAAACTTGTAGATTATGCCATTTATAGAGAGGATCAATCTAAAGCTAAATACGTATATTTTTTATTAGAAGCTAGAAAAAAAGGTGTAACTATTGATGCTAGTTATATGATAGAAGAACTTGATGCTATTAATAGATAAAAATTTATTTTACTAAAATTAATAATATATTGTCTATCCTTTCAGCATATTATTAGTAAAACATAATAAATTAAGAAGTGAAAATTTAAGATTCAATAAGGGGGACTTAGGTATGGATGTTGCAGTATATTTTTTAATCGCAATAGTAGGTATGGTAATAGTGGTCAAGCTTTTTTCTTGGCCATTAAAAATATTAGGTAAATTAATATTAAACGGTATTTTTGGGGTTTTACTTTTGCTACTTGTTAATTTTATAGGTGGGTATGTTGGGATAACTATAGCAATAAATGCTGTAACGGCATTAATTGCAGGATTTTTAGGAGTACCAGGAGTACTATTTTTAATAATTTTCGTAACAATATTGTAGTAGCTATGTTTTACACCAACTATAAATCTAGAACAGAGTAATACATCATATAAGTAATCATAGGGTGTATTACTCTGTTTATTATTTTGAGATCAATAATCACATTAAGCAAGTGTTATTTAATTAAGTTAGAAACAACTTAGATGGTAAATGTACTTAGATTTCTATGAGCAAAGATTAAATAATAGCATATCTAAAGGAGATTAAGGAAATAATCTAATATGTCATAAGTATTAAAATGATTATAATATCACAGATTTACTAAACATCAGTAAGAGTTAAGGCAATAACTATCCTGGTGTATCAATATAAGGTATATAGAGATAAAGCTAAAAAAGCTAAGAATACACAACCTGTTTTATTTTAATTACTATAATCAAGATTATATGAAGGATATTCTGTGATAAGATATTACATGTCGCTGCTGACAAGTAACGACAAATTTTAAATTAAGTTAATAAGGTTTGTAAGAAGTTTTAAAAAGTATTTCAAAATTAGTTGACAAAAACAAGCTAAAAAGATATAATAGTAGAAGTCGTCACATGATGACAGATAGCATTGGTCTTTGAAAATTAAACAGAGAAATAGGTAAAGAAACGAAATAATATTTCGTTAAACCAGTTAATTACTTTAGTAAAAGTAAATTTTTAGTTGTAAAACTAAAAGAATTGTAATGAGCTTGCGTACCAACTAACGT
>CALJTN010000227.1 GCA_937976175.1 uncultured Clostridiaceae bacterium
AGTAATTTTTCAATTTCTCTGAGAGGTTTTCTACTTTTGAGGTTAAATTTTCAAAAAAAATATTAGAAACACTTGGGTAATAAGGAGGGTTAAGTCCAATAACTACCCTTGGAGAAAGGTCATCAATATAGTCATAGATTGCCTCAATTAAATTAAAGCTACTTTGTAACATAGATATTTTTCCGCAGTTCAAATTTGCAATCAACTCCTTTAGCTTATGTTCATAGTATCTTTTAAACACATCGCCGTGTTTATTTAGAGCTTCATAATATAAATTCTTAAAGGTTATTACCTGTGATTTCCATGGAAGCACAGAAAAATCCTCACCCATTCCCTGCTTAAAATTTGAATAAATTTCGTTCATCTCAAGGATTATTTTATCAAAGGCTTCATTACATATATTTGTAACCTTATCTAGTATTTCAGCAGGAGTCTTTTTCAAAGTCAGTATGCTAAAGCATCCAGAGGCACTAAGTGGCATTGATACATCATAATGTTGTTTATTATCCTTTAAATAGAGCCAGGTTGGTGGAGGAGAGGTTTCGCTATTCACAGAATCAGATAGTTCTAGATTTAATTCTGTTCTTCTAACTATTTCACATAATAAATTAGTTGGATTAAAGCCTTCGAATACTTTGCCTATGTGTGACAGATATCCACGAACATATACAAATGGCATTAATTTCCCAACGGAACCTTCAGAGAAAACACCAATTTCCTTACTTTTTCTTTGGTGAGGCTCAGAATTTATCATGAGCATGTAGCTTAAAGCATACTGTTTCTTTAACTCGTCAAGGAGCGTTACAGCAGTCCTCATGCCTGAAGAAAGGTTTTCTTCGTCTGGCACCGCTATTAATAATACATTCCCTTTTAATTTCAACTTTTCACTATATTCTTTTAGCAAGGCAAGCTGCACTGCGCCTCCGCCTTTCATGTCAGCAGTTCCTCTACCAAACAAAAACTCTCTGCTTTCTAAATCAGTCTTACACTCCTCACTTAAGGTTTCCTTAATTTTAAATAGCTGAAGCTCTAGTTCTTGCGGACAATATGCATAGGGCTTTAATAGCTTAAAATCCTCAGTATCAACAACATCATAATGATGAATAAATACTACAGTATCATTTCCCTCCCCCTTTACCATTGCATAACATACAGCTCGTTCTAGCGGATCCTTATTTATTTTATAACTCCCAAAATGTTGTGGATTTTTCTTAAAGTAGTCAATATCTTTAAAGTAGTTTAATAGAAAACTTTCAGCTTTTCTTTCTGCAGTTGTTCCCGTGATGCTTTCGACCGCTATATAGGGATATAAAATATTTTCAATATCCATAGTAGTTTTATTTAACATATTATTTAACTCCTTATTATTAGATTTAGGATTAATTTTTCTTCAAATTCAGATTTACCATTTACTAATTTTACCATTCATATTGTCTTCTATGTAAAAATTATATTTCCTCTATTTCACAAAAAAATTTAACAGGGTAGCAACTATTGCTACCCTGTTTTAAAGCTTTACTCTACTTCAGGCTCAAGTTCAGTTGAGTTTCTTGGGTTTGGACTTAAGTTAGTGAAGATTACAAAGGTAACTATACTTAAAAGAAGTCCTAAGAAGATTGGATCTAAGCTAAAGAATGAAATTACTTTCTTCTCAACTAGTACAACTCCTAAGCTTCCAGTAATTAAAGAAGCTACGGTACCAGTCCAACTTCCCTTCTTCCAGTAATGACCAAGGATATATGGTATAAAGGACCCACCAGCTCGTAATGTGAATGAGAACATAAGAATACCGATGATGCTGCCTTTATTGAATAGCGCAACAAGTAGCGCAAGTACTCCAATTATAAACATTGAAGTTTTAGTAACTCTTAAAACATCGTTATCACTAGCATCTTTTTTAATATATACTTTATAAATATCATTACCGAAAATTGAACCAGCCCCTAGAAGATCTGAATCAGCACTAGACATTGTAGCTGATATTATCCCGGCAAATAATAAACCTACAATTATCGAGGGCATTGTTTGCATTGCAAGAGTAGGAAGTGCATATCTAGCTCCATTTGCCATTATTGCATCGCCGGAGATGATGTTTTGTTTAACAAGTGCAAGCGTTATAAGACCAAGTACTGTAGGAATAAAAGCATAAACAAAGTTGATAATTGCAGCGTAGATAGACCCCTTAACTGCAGCTCTATCATCCTTTGCCGCATAGTATCTACATACTGCCTCTTGACCTACTGCGAAAGAAGCTGTGTACATAACAACCAAACCAATAATCCCTTTAATACCGATTCCTTTAGTCAAACTAAAGTGCTCTTTTGGAAGCGCAGCCACCACATTGTCCCATCCACCAGCGGTTTTTAGTGCAAAAGGGATTGCAAGTGCCATACCTATAACAATTAAGAAAACTTGTACAAAATCTGTAATTGTAACGCTCCAAAGTCCACCCAGAATTGAATATGCAGTGACCACAATTGCAACAATTATAACAGCTAAGTTAAAGCTTAAACCTGTTATAACTGAAATAATCACAGCAGATGCAATTAACTGAGAAGCAGTCAATCCTATAAGAGGCAACATCATAACGATTGCAGTTATAGCACCAGGTGCTTTTCCATATCTGCGTCTAAAATACTCTGGTACAGTCTTTACCATTGAGCTACGAAATTTTGACCCAAATATAGTCAAAACAGTAAAGGTAATACCCATGGCAATAATATACCAAGCCGCACTCATGCCCCAATCTCCATAAGCTTTTTCCACTACCCCTAAAGAACTCCCTCCACCAATCTCTGTAGCTGCAAGGGTTCCAGCCATTAGTATGGGACCAAGTCTTCTACCGGCTACCATGAAATCTTCATTTGAGTTGATTTTCTTAGAAGAATACCATCCAATAAATAGCATTATAAGTAAATAAATAATAACAATTGACATAATGGTAAAGTTCATATTCAAAGCCCCCTTTTATTTTTTCTAGTTAATTATATTAAACATTTTGTAAACATATTCATACTTAAGACTCAATTTAAAACTTTTATTAGAGTTTCGGGATATATTCGTAGTAAAATAAAGAGGATAGCCAGATAAATTTAGATTTATCTAGCTATCCTCTTTATTAGTTATGGCATTATGCTACTATATCTCGTTTTGTAAAACCCACATAAGAAATAGTATTAAATATTATGAAATAAACTATTAATACTATAATTGAAAAGGTCATTGTCATTCCTTTAACAAATGGTTGCCCATCAATATATTGATTTAAATCTGTATTTGCAAATAAAATATATTTTGACCATTCATATTTACTAAGCATCATTGTTATCCCCTGCCCTACAGTTAAAAGGAAAACCCCGATTCCTATAGCCATTCCACTGTTACGAGCCACTGTAGAAATCATAAAGGCTAAAGTAACCATCATAACTAAACTTATGCACTTAAGCCCACAAAGCTTAACAATATGTGCTAGCATGTTAACTTCCTTAATATTCCCACTAACATTTGTAAGGAATGGCTCACTTGCACCTTTAAAACTAAATAATATTCCTCCTACTATAATTGAGACTACTAAAAGTATCAAAAGCATTAAAAGAGTCCATACCATAATGGCAATATACTTGGCTATTAAAATTTTCCACCGTTTTGAAGGTCTAATTAGTAACATTTTAATTGTTCCTTCTGAAAACTCATTTGCTACTATTCTGCCACCCATTATAATAGCAAAAAGTGCTATTAATGATACTAAGCTACTTGCAGCCCCTTCTACAAAGCCCCATAGTGATTTGTCTTTTATTGGCGGTATGTCATTTTTGAGACGATATTCATTAGTTTGTATCCTCTGTGTAACTGAATCCTTTGTCATTTGAGGTAGGCCTGGCTGCTCTAACATTTTCTTAAATTCTTGATTTTGAGTAGTTATATCTACTTTCCAATCACTTGCTGGCGTTTGATTTCCCGTGAATTTAATTAGGAGCCCCACCCCTATTATAATAAGAACTAATATACCCACCATTATCTTTGTGCTTATACTATGAAAAAGCTTCATGTTTTCATTACGAATTAAATTAACCATTTTACGCAATCTCACTACCCCCAGTCATTTCCAAGAATTTTTCCTCTAAGCTTTGTTGCACTTTGCGAATACCATAGATTTTAATTCCCTGGCCAATGAGTTTTTCAACTAACTCTGGAATATTTTCTACATCTTCCATGATTTCAATTTCCTTATCATTTATTATTGGTTTATATCTACTGCTAAGACTTTCTAAATATGATTTTGCTTTTTCAACTGGTGTAACAGATAAAGCTATAACCGTATGCACTTCCTCTTGAAGCATTTCCTTCATATCCTGAATTCTAACTAACTTTCCATTTTGTATAATTCCTACTCTATCGCACATAAGCTCTATTTCTGATAACAAGTGACTTGATACAATTACTGCCACATCCTCTTCCATTGCTAGTTTCCTCAAATGATTACGTAATTCATGAATACCCGCTGGATCAAGTCCATTGGTAGGTTCATCTAGTACCAATAGTTTTGGTGAATTAAGTAATGCTTGTGCAATTCCTAATCTTTGACGCATTCCTAGAGAATATGTCTTTATCTTATCATGTATTCTTTTTTCAAGACCCACAATCTTTATAACCTCATCAATACGTTCTTTCTTTATATCTGGGTACATTCTCCAAAAGTGTACAAGGTTTTGATATCCCGTTAAATACTTGTACAGGTCTGGATTTTCAACAATACCACCTACCTTAGCAATGGCCTTTTCAAAATCCTTCTCAACGTTTAGCCCATCAATAAATATATCACCTTTAGTAATAGACATTAATCCTAAAAGCATTTTAATAGTAGTAGTTTTACCCGCACCGTTTGGTCCGAGAAATCCAAACACCTCACCAGAATGCACGTCAAAAGTAAGTCCATCTATTATCACCTTTTTACCGATTTTCTTTGTAACATTCTTTATTTGTACTATAGTCTTTCCTTCCATGTTAACCTCCTTATAGTGCCTTTATATCAATCATTTTGCACGACTTATATATTTTACCATTAGTTTTTCCACGATTCAACCTTTCGGAATATTTAACTTTATTTAAATACTTATATTCTGATATTTAAATGGATAAAATTATGTTAAAGTATGTTTATATAGATTTATTATTATGGTAATTACTGATGCTTGAAAATAATAAAGGAATCCACTTATTTTAAAGGAGGTAACATTGTGAATAAAAAAATTTATAGTAAAAAAAGTAAAGAGGAACTAAAAAAGATACTAACTCCCATCCAGTTCCAAGTAACACAAGAAAATAGCACAGAAATACCTTTTGAGAATGAATTTTGGAATAAAATAGAAGATGGAATTTATGTAGATATTAATAGCGGAGAACCCCTCTTTACCTCTTTTGATAAATTTGATTCGGGTTGTGGGTGGCCTAGTTTTACCAAACCCTTAGAAGAAGAACATGTGAAAGAAAATAAGGATGTAACCCATAGAATGACGAGAACAGAAGTAAGGAGCAAATATGGTGACAGCCATTTAGGCCATGTATTCCCTGATGGACCACGTGAAACCGGTGGACTAAGATACTGCATAAACAGCGCTGCTCTTAAGTTTATACCTGCTCACAAGCTTGAAGAAGAAGGCTATGGGCAATATTCAGAGTTATTTAATAAATAATGGCATCAGTAATATTTCTAATTATAGGGAACTATTTTGTATATTATTATATACTATAGTGATAGGGTTTTAATAAGGAGGAATATTATATGATATGCCCATATTGTAGTTTTGAAAATGAACCTGGTTCAAATTTCTGCAAAAGTTGTGGAACTAATCTATTTGCAAATCACCAAGCACCAAAAAATCGAAGTGTAAGTGATAAAAGCTGGTTAATAACACTGCTATTATGTATTTTCCTTGGCCCTTTAGGTATTCATAGGTTTTATGTAGGCAAAACAGGAACAGGAATTTTAATGCTATTAAGTTTTGGTGGTTTGGGAATTTGGTTTCTAATAGATCTAATATTAATTGTTACAAATGCATTTACAGATATAAATGATTTGAAATTGAATAAGCGGCTGGATGTTTTTTAGTAGGAAAGCGTAGATATGAAGGAGGATCACAGATGAAGGTAGTAAACCGTTTATTATTTGCTTTGCACTTGTTTGTAGGAATAGGAGCGCTAGCTGGTGGGCTAGCTGCTATTACTAATCCTCAAAATCCACTTGGAATACCAATTGAAGTTTTAAAAAACTCACCCTTTACTAGCTATCTCATACCCGGTATTATTTTATTTACCATAATTGGCCTTGGAAACATTTTTAGTGCCTTTATGTTCCATTTAAGATCAAGATTTCAAGGCTATATAAGTAGTGTTTTTAGCTGGGCATTAGTGATTTGGATTGTTGTTCAATGTATAATGATGCAGGACATTGCATTGCTACATGTTATATTTTTTATCATTGGATTAATTCAAGCTGTATTATCAACCATTATTCTATGTAATCAGCATCTATTCCCAGTAAATCTTATTTTAAACTTATATAAAGAAATACGAAAAGAAATGTGATGACATTACTTCATACCTACGTAGCATCCATATAAATCCAACACATGATAGATTTATTAATAATTTTAATAAATCATTGACTTTTAATAGAATTGTCTATAGTATTTAGAATGAAATGTAAAGACTTCTAGCCACTTTTCAAAGCTGGTTAGAAGCTTTTTTCAAATACATAATATAAAGAAGACAGGTAGCTATACTTGTCATGGAGGTACAAATGGGTAAAAATCAAAGTGTTAAAGGTAATTTTACTTACAATAATATAGAGAAAACGGGCAAGAATTTCATGTATAAAAACCTTGAAAGAAGTAATTGCTATAATAGCGATTTTTCAAATTCGAGTTTCGATTATGTAAGTTTTAGAGGTGCACACTTCAAGTCCTGTGTTTTTTCTGAGTGTACTTTTAAATGGGCTGAATTTATTGCAACAAATCTAAAAGGCAGCAATTTTGAAGATGCTATATTTGAAAATGCTGTATTCGATTCTGTAAATTTAGAGGGAGCAGACTTCAAAGATGCAGAATTTAAAAACACTATATTTCTTTCAACGGATATTGCAAAAGCTAAAAATTTTCACATTGAAAATCCAGGAATTAAAATTTTCAGTGGGATGCCAGAACTCGAAATTAGCCCACAGCTTCGAGGAGCCATTCTAAATGTAATGAAAAACAAATATGTAAAAGCTGCAAGGGTTCTAGATACAAAAGATGGTGGCATCAACACAATAAATCTAATGATATTATTAGAAAACTTTGATGAGGAAACCTTAATTAGAGGGTTAAATATTGTTGAATCTCAATTGAGTTGTGATTTTTACACACTAAGTTATATAATCAAATTTTTGAAAAATAATATGTAATATACAAAAGGTGCCACCCACATGGCAAGTGGCAAGTTGCAAAACTCTAGTTATAATTAACTAGAGTTTTTATTAAATATTTGGTACCATATTTATGTAATTATTTTATTAACTGATAACTTGACCATAAAATAATCATTCTTATGTTATTTTATGTAATGTGAAAGGAGAAATTGTAAATGGGTGATCAAAGACTTAACAAACTTGCAAAGCTACTTGTAAATTATTCTACGGAGGTCAAACCAGGTGATTTCGTATTTGTGTCCTCTGATGAAGTTGCAAGTCCTTGGATGGTAGAAGTAGTAAAGGAAGCTGTGAAGGCAGGTGCTCACGTAGAATCTGTGCTCTCTTCCCAGGAGGTATCAGAAGTGAAGCTGAAATATAGCAGTGAAGAGCAACTTCTTCAGGAAAACCTGCTTTTCAAAACTATACTTGAAAAAGCAGATGTGTGGCTTTCTGCTTGGGGGAATAGAAACACAAAGACAAATTCAGCAATTGACGCAGATAAACTTAAAATGTCTTCCAAAGGAGCAGCAAGCTGGAGAAAAATATATTCTGAAAGGACAGGTAACGGCTCTTTAAGATGGTGTGGTACACAGTTTCCTACCTATGCAGATGCTCAGGAAGCTTCCATGAGCTTCAGTGATTACGAGGACTTTGTTTATGGTGCTGGCCTACTTGATAGTGAAGATCCCGTAGCAGAATGGAAAAGAATAAGTGCTGAGCAAGAAAGATGGGTTAAGTACCTGGATACTAAAAAGGTCTTACATTTTATTTCTGTGGGAACAGATATGAAAGTAAACATATCAGGAAGAAAGTGGATAAACTGCGATGGAAAAGCAAATTTTCCAGATGGAGAGATATTTACCTCACCTGTTGAGGATGGAGTGGACGGAGTGATTACCTTTAGCTTTCCAGGAATATATATGGGTAAAGAAATTGAAGGAATAGTTTTAGAGGTTGAAAAGGGAAAAGTAATTAAAGCCACAGCCGAGAAAGGTGAAGACCTACTTAAATCCCTTCTTGAAACTGATGAAGGAGCCTGCCGATTTGGTGAAGTAGCTATAGGCACTAACTACGGCATTGTGGATTTTACAAGAAATATGCTTTTTGATGAAAAAATTGGTGGAACCATTCATATGGCTATTGGCGATTCAATGCCTGAAGCCGGTGGATTAAACAGATCCACATTACACTGGGATATGCTTTGCGATATGCGAAGTGGTGGAAAAATTTATGCTGATGGTGAATTATTCTATGAAAATGGAAGATTTATTGATGGCATACTAGAGAAGTATAACTTATAAAATAAAAGATAGCTATTAACAATTCATTAATAGCTATCTTAAAGAAGTTCTTAGTTTTGAACACA
>CALJTN010000228.1 GCA_937976175.1 uncultured Clostridiaceae bacterium
ATGAAAAACCAATTAAAATATACAGGTATATTAAGCTATTTAAAACGGTTTATCTATACATAACATGCTTTCAAAAGGAATGGCAGAAAATCATTTTCATTTGAAGGGTTCAGCCCCTACGTTTAAATTAACTTGGGTATCACTAATGAATGATATTAGTAATAGAAAGCTTTATAGGATAAATGAGGAATATGAGCGTCTGGAAAAAGACTTAGATGGAAAAATTAATCTAAATGATTCAGTTGTAGTAGCAGCTCTTTTAAGAGCTATCTTATTTAACAAGCTTCAAATGACAAGTAGTCCTCAAGATAGTACGCTTAGTACAAATGTTAATCAGTTAAAGGAAATGCTCGGTGAAATCATCAACTCACAAGCAATACTAAATAAGGAATTTATATCTCAACATGCTGGGGAAATACAGTCTGAAATTAATGTTTTAAAATATATCTATGGCTCAAAGGTTAAGTATAAAAATGGTTCTATAGCAGTAGACTATGCTATTACTTCTCAAGTTAATATTGAAGATGGTATAACAAAGTTGTTTGCAGGGGAAAGAGCCTTTTTATATAAATGCTTTTCTAATATATATACTGGTAATAAAGTATTTATGGAGGAAGCTGATTTGTTTTATGCCTACTTGATTATAAAAAACAAGATGCGAGCAGAACTTATCCAACAAAATAACCGAGTTGGTTTTGCGAATTTTGCAGATTATCAAGATAGAAAAACAATATATTTGAAGAACAATACGATTTTAAAAGATGCTGTTGAACCCCAGGCTATACTTACTTCTATTAAAAATCAAAATGTACTATCTATAGAAGCAAGGATTATACCCAAGACGACTAAAGATGAGAACATAAAAGAGATTAAAAAGCTAGATGACATTATTTGCAATCAAGTTTATAACTATAGTAATAACAAATGGGCGAAATACCAAGAGCATAGAGAAGAACTTACAGTAGTAGAAAGGGAATTACTAGGAAGTAAAGAAGACATAGAAAAGATTAAGAGTTTCGAAAAGAAGTATTTCTATGTCTATCATTTCCCTAAGTGTAAAGATCCACTAATAAAGGAAGATTCAAATAAGGTGTTGGATATTAGTCATTGTAGGCATTATAAGTATAGAGATGAATTGAAGCAATGGGGAACAGCTATCTATACAATGAGAGAAAAAAATCAAGAGGCAGCTCGTAGAGTACTTGGAATAGATGCGTGTGCTAATGAATTATACACGCGGCCAGAAGTATATGGACAAGTATTTAGGTTTTTGAAAGGTCATTTGCCTTCTAATGACTATCAAAGAGATTTAAAAAAGGGTGGGAGTCTCCCAAGATTAAGAGCAACGTATCATGTAGGGGAAGACTTTTTAGATGTAATTGATGGATTAAGAGCTATAGATGAAGCTATCACCTTCTTAAAATTAACACATGGTGATCGGTTAGGACATGCTATTGTATTAGGCATAGATGTAGAAGAGTGGTACAACAAAAAGGCTTGTAGGGTACATTTAACAAAGCAAGAGATATTAGATAATATCGCATGGTTAATTGTTCAAATTAAGAAATATGATATTTCAAGAGGATCAGATGTGATAGATAAGCTCACCTCTGTTTACAATAATTATTATCTAGAGATTTATACAAATAGAAAGAATCAAGAAGGTAGTTCATATTCCAAAACTTCACAAACTATAATCCCAGTAGATATTTATATGGAGGCTTGGAAATTAAGAGGAGATAATCCAGAGTTTTATAATGATCCAAATATTCGAATGGGAATAAGATATTGGGATCGATGTGCACAAAGAGAAGGCAATTCAGTTATTAGCAGGAATAGTACGATAGTAGAACTTTATAATAGATACCATTATGATACAGAGGTAAAGTCACGTGGATACCAAAAGGAAGTTTTTAAAGTACCAAAATATATTATAGGTGCAGTTAAAGAAATCCAAAGGCACATGCAGATAGCTATAAGACAGCAGGGAATTGGTATTGAGTGTAATCCATCATCAAATGTACTTATTAGTAATTTTAATAGATATGATAAACATCCTATTCTACAATTCAATACTTTAGGTTTAAAAAGGGAAAGTAATAGTGAGTATGAAGCTCCTCAAATGTTTGTATCAATTAATACAGATGATCAAGGGGTATTTGATACTTTATTAGAAAACGAGTATGCACTCATGGCTATTGCACTAGAAAAAGTAAAAGATGAAAATGGAGATGCTGTATATAACCAATCTATGATTTATGATTGGCTAGATAGAGTTAGACAAATGGGGTTAGAGCAAAGCTTTAATGACATTTACTAATATGTCAGTAGTACACTAAAAATATAGACTTCTCTATTGATTAAAGGATGTGTCTGAAAATGAGTAGAAATCAACAACAAGAATTTGATACCTATATTAAACCAATAAATGCCATCACAGGTGGCAATTACTACTTATACAACCGAATGAAATACAGTATTAAGTCTGCCACCTCTATGGATATTATCGTATCATTTCTAATGGAGTCTGGAGTAAAGCTTATCTTAAAGGACTTAAAGAAAGCTATTGATAGAGGAGCTAAAGTAAGAATACTTACAGGTAATTATCTTAATATTACAGAGCCTCAGGCACTATATCTTCTTAAAAGTCATTTTGGAGATAAGATAGACCTTAGGTTTTATAATGTTGCCAATAAATCGTTTCATCCTAAGGCTTATATTTTTCATAATGAGGATGACAGTGAGATTTACATAGGTTCGTCTAATATATCAAGAGGGGCTTTAACGTCTTCTATTGAGTGGAATTATCGCTTCGATAAGTCGAGTAATGAGTGGGACTTTAATTATTTTTACCGTTCTTTTGAGGATTTATTTTTTAATCATTCTATTGTAGTGGATAATGAAGTGTTGAGGAACTATTCAAAAACATGGCATAGGCCTAAAGCGTTAAATGAGATTGAGAAAACGGAAGATGCACAAAGGGTGGTTAATATCTATGAGCCAAGAGGAGCACAGATAGAGGCACTTTATGCATTGCATAAAACAAGGCAAGAGGGCTTTGATAAAGCACTTGTAGTGGCTGCGACAGGAATAGGTAAAACTTATTTAGCAGCGTTTGATTCTAAAGAATATAAAAGAGTTTTATTTGTAGCACATCGAGAAGAGATTCTTAAACAAGCAGCTATCAGCTTTAAGAATATAAGGAAACATCAAGACGTGGGGTTCTTTTATGGAGAACAAAAAGAAGCAGATAAAGAACTAGTGTTTGCACTTGTACAAACACTGGGTAAAAAGGAATATTTGTGCGAAGAATACTTTGCAAAGGATGCTTTTGACTACATTATAATAGATGAATTTCACCATGCAGCAGCAGGGAATTATAAAAATATTATGGAGTATTTCACGCCAAAGTTTATGCTAGGGCTTACAGCAACTCCAGAAAGGCTAGAT
>CALJTN010000229.1 GCA_937976175.1 uncultured Clostridiaceae bacterium
ATCCTAGGAGATGAAAATATGGAACCTATTAGAAATGTATTTATTACACCACAGGAATTTGAAGAGATTCAAAGTAAATATGATGGAATCTGCGAATATCTAAATGGAGAGATACTATTTAGTTCCAGAACATCTCAAAACCATAATAGGGTAGTAAGAAGAATATTATCAAAGTTAGATAGATATTTTGATGGAAGCAAATGTGAACCTTTTTCTGAGCAAATAGAAGTTATATTTAAAAATGAGAACGAGCAATATAATTTCCTACCTGATATTTTTGTTATGTGTGAGGATGCTAAAACTTTAGGTGAAAGCTTTATTTCATCACCAAAGATTATCTTTGAAGTGGTGTCTGAAAAATACTCTGATAACGATTATTTTATTAAGGCTCGCATATATCAGAAGTTTGGTATACTAGAATATATTATAGTTGAGCCAAGTGGATCGATAACTCAATACAGTTTAGTTAATGGGAGTTATGGAACTCCAAGAGTATTTGCTTCTAAAGATATTTATAAAAGCACAGTTTATGAGGATTTAAAAATTGAACTTGAAAATATATTTAAGTAAAAAGGTGGCAAATATAGTTTGCCACCTTTTTACTTAATAAATCTACAGATAATATCTTATATTATCAATTACAATTCCAGAGATTAAAATCAAGCTATTTATAATTAATAGTACATTAGCAAAGGTTATAACCTGAAACTTTTCTTTCCACTGCTCATTGTTTTCGAGAGGCCTTCTTGCATCTCTCTTTAATAAAAAACCAGCATAAACAATTAAGCCAAATCCTCCTATAATAAATAATGTACTACGAACAACTTCTAGTGTGACTTTAATATTACCTCTTTTTACTAAAATAGCTCCTAAGGTTGATATTACTATTAACACTAAGGAAATTATTATCCCTAATATCATTGATTTAATTAAATCCTTTATAAAAGTTAAAATTTTGTCCATATACTTATATTCTCCTATATTTCAATATTAAATAGAAAACTATTTTAATATAAGTGGCAGGCTACGAAATGACTTGGACATACTTCTTTAAGTAGTGGCGTTTGCTCACTACATATCTTCATAGCATAGCTGCACCTTTTCCTAAATCTACATCCTTCTGGAGGATTTATTGGGCTTGGAACCTCACCTTCAAGCATTATTCTTTG
This sequence comes from uncultured Clostridiaceae bacterium, assembly GCA_937976175.1. Classification (GTDB taxonomy): domain Bacteria; phylum Bacillota; class Clostridia; order Clostridiales; family Clostridiaceae; genus Clostridium_AD. Next base: position 1,170 of record CALJTN010000229.1, read on the forward strand.
TCTTGCTCTTTCAAGGTGAGGGTCAGCAATAGGAATTGCTGATAAAAGAGCTTTAGTGTATGGATGAAGAGCATTTTTATAAAGTTCTTTACTCTCTGTAAGCTCAGCCACAACCCCTAGATACATAACAGCTACTCTATCAGACATATGCTTAACCATTGAAAGATCATGGGCAATAAATAAATACGTAAGTCCCATTTCCCTCTGAAGTTTAATTAGGAGGTTTACAACCTGTGCCTGTATAGAAACATCCAGGGCTGATATAGGTTCATCACACATTATAAATTTAGGTTCAACAGCTAATGCTCTTGCTATTCCAATCCTCTGTCTTTGTCCCCCTGAGAACTCATGAACAAACCTATTACTATGTTCTTTATTAAGTCCAACTATTTGTAAAAGGTTCTGAATTCTATCCGTTCTATCTTTGTCACTAGCAGCTAGATTATGAATATCAATTCCTTCTGCTATTATATCGCCAACAGTCATTCTCGGATTTAATGATGCATATGGGTCTTGGAAGATTGTTTGTACTTCTTTGCAAAAGGATTTCTTTTCAGCTCCATGTATTTTGTGAACATCCTTTCCCTTATATAGAACACTACCTTCAGTTTTATTATACATTCCTATACAAGTTCTACCACAAGTAGTCTTTCCACAGCCAGATTCACCAACAAGACCTACTGTTTCGCCTTCTCTTATTACAAAGCTCACATCATCTACTGCTTTTAAAACCGCTTTTTTTCCTACATTAAAATATTTCTTTAAATTCTTAACTTCCAGTACTAAATCTTTTTTATTTTCTTGCATTATAACGCACCCCCACGAGCTTCAAAAGGTATATTTAATTTTGGAGCCATTTCATGATGGAGCCAACAAGATGCTTTATGTTCTTCCCCAAACCTATACGTAGGCGGTTCTTTTGTTAAACATACCTTCATGCAGTGTACACATCTTGGAGCAAATCCGCAGCCCATTGGAGGACAAACCATATCTGGTGGCGTGCCTTTGATAGCTACTAGGTCTTCCTTATTTTCAAGATCTAATCTTGGTACCGCTTTAAGCAATGCCCAAGTATAAGGATGCTTGGGGGCATAGAATATTTCCTCAAAGTTTCCTGATTCAACTATTTTTCCAGCGTACATAACAAATATTCTATTAGCAAGGTCAGCAACTACTCCAAGGTCATGAGTAATTAATATAACTGAGGTTCCTAGCTTTTTTTGAAGGTTTTTTATTATATCTATAATTTGTGCTTGTATGGTAACATCTAGTGCTGTGGTTGGCTCGTCCGCTATTATCATGCTTGGATTACATGCTAAAGCTATGGCAATCATAACTCTCTGTCTCATACCACCTGAAAACTCATGTGGATATTGATTGATTCTTCTATCCGCATTAGGAATTCCAACAAGCTCCAACATTTTCAAAGATTCCTTTAAAGCCTCCCGCTTATTAAGTCCTCTGTGGATTATTAAATTTTCTGCAATTTGGTTCCCTACTTTCATAGTGGGATTCAAGGCTGTTAGCGCATCTTGAAAAATCATGCTACATTGCCCGCCCCTAAACTCTTGCCACTGTCTCTCCGTAAAATTTAATAATTTTTCACCTTTATATATGATTTCACTACCTTCTTTAACAACACCTTGTGGTGCTTGTATAAGTCCCATTATTGCCTTAGAAGTAACGGTTTTACCACATCCAGACTCTCCAACTATTGCTATGCATTCTCCCTTCTCTACATCAAAGGACATGCCTCTTACCGCTTGCACTTCACCGGCATAAGTATTATATGATACTTTCAAATTTTTAACTTCTATTAATTTCTCCATAGGTTTCCTCCTACTATTGACGAAGTTTTGGATCAAGTGCATCTCTTAAACCATCACCAAACAAGTTAAATGCTAACACTGTTAAACAAATTGCAAACGCTGGAAAAAATAATTGATATGGATAAAATGCCATAGCAGATTGTCCGTAGGATATAAGTACACCCCAACTGGTATTTGGAGCTTGAAGTCCAAGGCCCAAAAAGCTTAGTCCTGCCTCTGCAAAGATATATCCTGGTATGCTAGTTGCAATAGTTAATATTAATACCCCTATTGTATTAGGGATTAAATGTTTTACTATAACTCTTATAGGAGAAGCACCTAACGCAGTAGCTGCAAGTACATATTCACACTCTCTAAGTTGCATTAACTGTCCCCTTATCATTCTTGCAGTACCACACCATGCTGTAATGGTTAGTGCGATTATTAAAGTTGGAACACTATTGCCTAAAACTACTATTATTAATATTGTTAAAAGCAGGTGTGGAACACTAGTTAACACCTCTATAATTCTCATCATAAGTTCATCTATCCACCCGCCAAAATAAGCCATTATACCACCGTATAAGCATCCAATAAGTATTTGTATAGTTGTTGCAATTAATCCTATTGCAATGGATACTCTACCTCCATACCAAACTCTTGCAAATAAATCTCGTCCTAGACCATCAGTTCCAAACCAGTATTCACTGCAAGGCAATATATTCTTCTTGCTTCCGTCAACGGTCTTGAAGTCCTTCCCATTTATATATGGGCCTACAATAACCAAGAGTATTAATAGTATTAATACTCCTAAAGCTAACATCGCTATAGGATTTTTTTTAAGCCTTCTCCAAGCATCCTTCCAATATGTTATATTGGGTCTTGTTATCATATCAGCATTTTGATTATCACAACCAATTACTTCAAACTCTTTTTCCCCAATTTTCATCATTGACAACTCCCCCCCTTATCTTTTTCCACCTGTAATTCTTATTCTTGGATCAACAACTGTATATAATATATCTGATATAAATATACAACCTATATACATAGCTGTAGTTAATACAGTTTCGCCCAAAATTATTGGGAGATCTAGCCCTGCCACTGCTCCTACATAATAAAGCCCAAGTCCTGGTATAGAAAACACCCTTTCAATAAAAAATGACCCCGTTATACACATTACAACAGTCATGGGGAGAAATGTAACTATTGGTATCATTGAATTTCTCATTATATGCTTAGATATTAATCTCATACTGGATAAGCCTTTAGACTTTGCAGTTAGTATATAATCCTGATTAATAACATCAAGCATAGAAGTCTTTAAGAGCCTTGAGTAATATGCAATATACCCAAAACATCCTGCTAAGGTAGGTAGTACCGTATACTCCCATCCACCGAACCACAAATCTTTCCCCTTAGGCCACCCTATTACTGGAAACCACCCAAGATCTCCTGCAAACCATTTTTGAAGAAGCAGTGAAAATACGAAGGATGGTATAGAAATAAGTAAAACTGCCGTGCTTATTATGCTATAGTCAATCCATGTACCTCTTTTCATGGCTGCAAGAATTCCTAGTATAATACCAACAACCATTCCTAATACCATTTGCTGAATTCCAAGTCTTGCAGATGCTGGTAGCTTGGTTTTTATTATAGATCCCATAGTTTGTCCAGGATAAACTATGGATTCACCAAAGTCTCCTTTTAGCATGCCTGTCATACTCTTAATATATCTTTCACCAACTGGCCTATCATACCCATATTTTTTATACATTGCGGCTTTAATGTTTGGTGGTAATTTTTCCACCTTCGCAACTAGAGGGTCTCCTGGCACTGCTTGCAATAAAAAGAAAGTAGCTGTTGCTATTATAAAAAGTGTCAGTAACATTTCCACAAATCTTCTAATAGTGTAACGAATCATGAAACTCTCTCCTTTTTAATAACGCACAGGGCTCCTGGGAGCTCCTGTGCATATTATTATCATTACTATTTTCTACCTGAGGTGTATGCCCATCTCCATTCATAAATAGCTCCAAAAGTAGGATACATGAAATCTTGAACATAATTTTGTAAGAATCTTCTTGTATCTGAATAGTAAAGCGGAGCAAAAGCAACTTCATCTCTAACTAGTATCTCTTCAAGTCTTTGGTACTGTTTTAATCTGGTTTCAGGATCTAACTCATTATCAAGATCTTTAACAATCTTGCTATATTCTTCATTGCTAAACTTAACAGAATTATTATCATTATCACTTGCAAACATATCTAAAAAGTTTATTGGGTCGTCGAAATCAGCACCCCAGCCACCCATTACAGCATCCCATTTCATATCATTTTTAGCTTGAGAGTAAAGTGTATAGTTTCCAAGTACTTCAACAACTAACTCTATCCCTAAATTCTTTTTAAATTGTTGTTGCCACCATTCATTAGCTTGTTTTGAAGCCGAGTCTGTTCCAGAAGTGATATACTTAAGTTTTATCTTACTTAAATCACTTGCATCCTTTCCAAGTTCCTTAAGCCCTTCTTTAAATAATTCTTGAAGTTTTTCAGGATTGTTCCCATATTCACTTGCTAGGTCTTTTAATGGTTCTTTAGATACCTCTCTAAACTCCTCTTTTCCTGCTTGCAATGCCTTTGGAACCCATCCATAAGCTGGAGTAAATCTATTCATAAGTGTATCTATATAGTCTTGTCTATCAAATGCTAATGACATTGCAAGTCTTATCTTTTTATTTGTCATTAGCCCACTTGGACCACCCTTTTGGTTGAAGCCTAAATACCAAGTAGTTGGTATGTCGCCTTCTGCGTATTGGAATTTCCCTGCCTTTGCATCATCTTGCCACTTCTTAACATACTCTTGTCTAGCTCCAGTAACATCTAGTTGTTGACTTTCAAATAATTGAGCTTGAGTAGAAAATTCTGGTATATCATTCATTACTACAGTTTTAATGAACACATTTTCAGCATCCCAATAAGTAGGGTTTTTTTCGTATGTCATGCTGTTATCTCTTACCCATTCTTTTATTATATAAGGTCCACAATAAACTTGTTTTGTAGGATCTACTTTCCAATTTTCCCCGCCCTTTTCTATAACATCAAGCCTTATTGGTAGAAAAGCTTTAAATTCTAATTTTTTTTCAAAATATGGTGTAGGCCTAACTAAAGTTATTACCAATGTCTTCTCGTCTTTAGCCACTACACCAACATCTTCAGCCTTTCCAGTACCCATGTTAAATGCTTCAGCACCTTTTATTTCATATGCAAAGTATGCATATGCAAAGGCATTATCCTTGTCTAACAATCTTCTGAATGAATCTACATAGTGCTGAGCTGTAACTGCCACTCCATCGCTCCATTTGTAATCTCTTAAGTGGAAAGTCCAAGTTAATCCATCCTCAGATATATCCCAGCTTTCAGCTCCTGCTGGTTCAATAGTGTCTTTACCATCTACAACCTTTACTCTTGCTAAGCCTTCATGAATTGCATTTAATACTGTGAAAGAACTTGAGTCCTGTGCTTCATTTGGGTCTAGAGTTTCTGGTTCAATGAATACCAACTTTAGATGTTGGTCATCATCCTTTTTAAGCCCAGTGTCAGTTTCAACAGTATCGGTTTTAACGGTTTCAGTATTCTTTTTACACCCTACTAGACCCATTGCAACTGTTAGCAGCATTGTTGTTGCTAGCAGCATGCTAAGTATTTTTTTTGTTTTCATTAATTAGCCCCCTAAATATTAATAATTTATATATACCTTATACTAAGTATAAGAGAATATATTCTTAATTTTTGGTATCTTAGGTGTTGCCTTACTTAATATTATTATATTGTTAATTTTCGTTAATATACTAATATTGTAAATTATGCCTTGTAAAGTTACATTTTTTATGTATTGTATTTTATTGTATTTATAACTCAATTCAATTAAATTCAATTGAATGTATTACATTAGATCATCGTCTGCACTGCTGCAATATTACTACTTTAGAGGGGAATTTTCGTTCTGAAATGTGGTTAAAATATAAGAAGATACGGCTTCAAATCTCACAATTTAAAACCGTACCTTCTTATGATTTTTTATAAGCCAATATCCATAATAGTTATAACTTAAAGCCTATAAAATAAAATGTCATTATAATTTATTTGTGATTAAATTCCCTGATTCATATCTCTTAAGACCTTTGTAGAACATAGTATAAGCTATTGTCATCCACATTAATGCTACTCCTAAAACCTTTAGAATCATAGAAAGAGAAAATTCGTTAATCAGCCTTGCAGGTATATACACAATAAAAGCTACAGGTATAATAGTGTAAAGTATAGATTTTATAGCATTATTAAATATTCCCTCTGGGTAAATACTAAAGCTTATAAAAAACTCTGTTACAGTCTGTGCTAACCCCTCTACATTACCAGCATAAAAACTTAAGGCATGAAAAGTCACTAGTACTGACGCAAATATTAATGCACCGGTAATGCAGAATAATAAAAATAGTAGAAATCCTTTAATATCAAAACCCTTAATTATAAAAAACAAAATTATTCCATATAAAGTATCACCCCACGCAGATACTATAGTTTTAGAACATAGTATATTAATAAGAGGGTCCTTTGGCTGTAGTAGATAAGTGTCTAGGTCGCCATTTATAATCATTCTTGTAATTCGGTTTACATTGCCAAACACCACAAAACAAAAACCAAAACTAGAGGACATTAAAGCCCAAAGCATCATTTCATCCTCAAACCCATAGCCACCAATGGTATCTACATTTTCAAATAATATCCACCAAAAGAATATAAAGGCCGAATTATTTAGTATCATACCAAAGCATTGTACAAGAAAGCTCACCCTGTATTCCATAACTGAGGATATATTAAATTTAAAATAGTAACCCAAAAGCTTTAAGCTTTTCTTAACCTCCATTAACATTTAAATTCTTTGCCCCCTTTCTATATAACGTCATAGCTAAAATGAAAAATATGCCAAAATATAATAGTTGAATTGAAAACTGCTTATAAAAATTTTCAAAGGAGAAGTCTACTGCTAGCCTTGCTGGCACATAAGTTACATAAGCAAACGGCAAGAGCTTTGACACCCTTTGAAGCCAATGTGGAAAAAGCTCTATAGGCATAAGCATGCCTCCTAAGGTAAATATTAGCTTTGAATAAATCCAAAAGAAAGCAGTATTCTCCTCAAACCAGAAAGAAGTTAACGCTAAGGTTATATAGATAAAAAAGTTGATACAGCAACCTGCAATTAAGGATAAAAATATAAAAGGCAAGTGAGCTAGGTTAAAGTTATCCAAGGTTCCAGCATAGATGAAGCCTATAGAAAGCCCGATTATTCCATTAGATAAAAGTTTTATGCCTACTTCACCTATAAAGTAGGAGAAACAGTATAAAACATAATTGTAGGGCTTGTTCAATAAGTAAGCTATATTACCACTCTTCACATCTTCATTTACTTGTACATGTATATCTGTTCTTGAAAGAGTAACAAGCTCCGTAACAACCAAGTACCAAATCATTGCATTTAAGCTGAGCCCTGCAATTGTATTCCCCTTTTGTGCATATATATTTTTCCAAAGCATTAAGTATATAAACATTATAAATACAAAAAATATATTTTTGCTAAGAAAATTCCAAAAATACACCAAACTATTGGACATGGTTATTTTAGAAATTTGTCCATACTTACGAAGTGACTGCATGCTTTTCACCTTCTTTATTTAGCTTATAAATATGTGATATTATTTCCTCTAAGGGAGGCTCTGATATAGTTATGTCATTTACCTTTCCACATTTAATTAAGTTAGTTAGTACCTGTTCTATATCTTGCTTTGAGGTGTCCACTTGAACCTTTATAGCGTTCCCCTTATTTTTAATAATATTTAAATTACAATGCTCTATATCAACCATTTCATTATACTTAATCTGTATTATCTTCTTATTTAGATAGTCATGCTTAAGACTCTTAATTGTTTCATTTAATACCACTTCTCCATGATTTATAATTATTGCCCTTTTGCATAGTTGTTCTATATCACCGGAATCATGGGAGGTTAAGAATATTGTAGTATTTTCTTCCTTGTTAAGCTGTAATATCAGTTCCCTAATCTTCTGTTTTACAACCACATCCAGGCCTATAGTAGGCTCATCTAAAAATATAATCTCAGGCTCATGTAAAATAGA
>CALJTN010000230.1 GCA_937976175.1 uncultured Clostridiaceae bacterium
TGATTTTAAAATGATGACGACCTATGAAAGTGGTAGAATATATGGTGCGATGTACCACTATAACTACATGGGTTCATTTGGAGCTATGATGCTTCCTCTTTTTATGGGACTTACTTTATTTGAAAGAGGTAAAAAGAAGAAAGCTGTTCTTGCGTTCTTTACAATTTGTGCAGCCTTTTTACTATTTGGAAGTACTTCGAGAGCTGGCATTGTAGGGCTTGTCTTTGTCACACTTATAGCAATAGTTGTTTTGGGAAAGCGGCTTATTAGTCAGTGGAGACTTGTAGGCAGCTTAGTGCTAGTAGGAGTTTTAGTGATAGGGATTTTTAATAGTATGACAAAAGGAGCCATTTTTGAGAGGGTGCCAACATTAATTCAAGATGCTTTTGGTTTGTTTGGGAAATCAGATCCTCATTTTAGGTATCAAGAATACTTACCTATTAAAGATATTATTGTAAAAGATAAAAGTGCAACTATTGTATTACAAGATAATGTACTCGTTATGGAACATATTAATGAAAATATAAGTTTTAAAGATAAAAACGGTAATACTATAGATTACACGCGTGATAACAACCAATTAACAACGCAAGATAAAACGTTTAAGTTCATTAGCTTTGAGCTACGAAGAGGAGATATTAATAATGATGGTATCTATGAAGAAATTCTAGTGATGTATATTGATAATAATGATCTCTTTGTCTTTAAGTTTGATAATATGCAAGGGGTATATCTTGTTAACTCATATACTTTAGAAAAAGAAGACATTGTTTACCCAGAAACCTTTGGTTTTAAAGGTAAAGAAAAGCTAGGTTCAGCTAGAGGGTATATTTGGTCAAGAAGTATCCCAATGCTTAGAGACACATGGCTTATTGGATATGGGCCAGATACCTATGCATTAGAATTTCCACAAGCAGACATGCTTGGCAAATGGTGGGCATATGATACGCTCAAAATAATAATAGATAAACCACATAATATCTATCTTCAATACGGTATTAATAATGGCGGAGTTGCACTCTTAGGCTTTCTTATACTTGTTATAGGCTATGCTATTAACAGTATAAGGCTGTATAGTCTAAAAAAAGACTATACTTCTCATGAAGGCAAGGGGATAGCTGTATTATTAGCAGTAGTAGGCTATCTAGGTGCGGGAATCTTTAATGATTCTGTTGTCTCGGTAGCACCAGTGTTTTGGGTTCTGTTAGGACTAGGTATAGCTATTAATTATCATAATGAGAAGCAAAGAAAGTTATTGGCATAACTATTAAAAAGTTTGGCGTAATAGATAATAGATAGTTTCAATATTAATAATAGGGAAGCAAAAAGCGCATACATTTATAAAAAATGTACGCGCTTTTTTGTGATCATTAGTAAGCGTTTTTATTTATAAAACCCCTAAAAACAGTCATAATAATAATTTTAATATCTAATCCCAAAGACCAGTTTTCTATGTAATACAAGTCATGCTCAATGCGAGCCTCTATAGAGGTGTCTCCTCTGTATCCATTGACTTGTGCCCAGCCTGTAATACCAGGTCTTACTTGGTGCTTAATCATATAACGAGGAATTTCTTCCTTAAACTTTTCTACAAAATAAGGTCTTTCGGGCCTAGGTCCTACTACAGACATACTGCCATTTAATACATTAAAAAATTGCGGCAACTCATCAATGCTTGTCCTTCGCATAAAACTTCCCCACCACGTTTTGCGAGGATCATCTTTCGTCGTCCATTTATCCATTTCCTCTTCATCTGTCTGCATACGCATAGAACGAAATTTATACATATAAAAGTTTTTGCGGTTAATACCTACACGCTCTTGCTTAAATAAAACGGGACCTTTGGAAGAGAGCTTTACCATAAGGATAGAAAGTATAAGAATAGGGCTAGTAATTAAAATAGCCATTATAGCAAAAGCAATATCAAACAACCTCTTGGTAAAATTCTTGAACATATTATCAAGAGGCACATGTCTTGTATCAATTATAGGAAGACCATCCAAGTCATCTATATAAGGCTTTGCAGGCACATACTTATAATAGTAAGGAATAATATTTGTTTTAACACCTGCTTTTTCGCACTTAGCTATAATAGCACCAAGCTGGTCTGCACTACTTTCATCAGTGGCCACAATAACGATATCTATGTAAAATTTGACTAATAAGTTCTCTAGATCAGCTAAATCACCAAGTATGCGATAACCTGAAAATACATCACTAGAGCGATGATCTGTGCGAACAAGTCCGGCGATATTATAACCCCAAGAGGGATGATGCTTGATTTTATCTATAAGATAAGAAGAGGTGTGAGTTGTCCCCACTATTAAACAATGCTTGAGATTATAACCCATGCGGCGGTATTTGCGAAGGATATACCGTATCAAAACTCTAGTTGCAATAGTAGCTGTTGTATTACATGCAAAAAAGATCATCAGATTATACCTGGAAAAGTGAACGAGTTTAAAGAGAAACAAAATCACAATAAGCAGAACAAGTCCAAGTGCATTGCTCAAAACAACAGCATACATTTCTTGAAAAATAGGCTTAGTACGTCTTGAGTTATAGAGATCAAAAGCACTATAGATGATAAAATAAATAGGCGTCATGCATACAACAGGGATAAGCGCTGTTTCAAAGGCTAGATTAATAACGCCATCATCCATTACAAAAAATCTTATATAATAGGATAAGCCAAAAGAAATAATGACAATAGCTAAATCCAAAAACATCTGAAGAGTATTTAAATACTTTTGATTTTCACGAATCATTTTAAGCACCTCATTAATAGTACGTAGTTATAAAGTTATGAGTGATTAACTATAACATAGGTATTATAACATAGTTTTACGAAAATCTATTAGAGTTTCGCATAAATTAAGGTAATAGCCAAGAATTTACAACACTTTATTCACCTGATTATAGAAAATTCGATAAAAGAGTGATATAATTAAGTAGAATATAAAAATAAATAATAAATAATAAGTAATAAGTAATATAGTTTCATTTGCGAAGCTATTACATAGGATAAATAAGTAAGGGAGTAGTAGACTATGTCACGCTATGCAGCCAATCGAAAAAGGCAAGAAAAACAAAGACAGAAAGCCAGTATTATTTTTTTTGTGCCACTCATGCTTTTACTAGGTATTGTACCTCTTATCACCAGATTAAAAATAGCTCAGGCAAGTGAAAATGTAGCGCGTACTTTCAAATTACAGATGACTACAGATTTCTTTTCTTATTATAAAGCTATTTTTATCATACTCATTGTAGTCATGATGATACTTATAGTCTTTTTTACTATCAATAAAGAAGACTTGAAAAAATATAAAAGCATGTTGCTTTATGTAACAACATTGGGCACTTTTTTATTTTTCACCTTACTCTCAACACTATTTTCTTCTTACAAACAAGAAGCCTTATGGGGAGTGCCAGGAAGAGCGGAAGGGATGCTCATTACCTTTTGCTATATCGTGATGATGTTTTATACCATACAGGCCTTTAGTGATTTTAAAAACTATAAATATATTATTTTTGCATTAGCATTATTGGTTGGAATACTTACATTTTTAGGGATATTTGAGTATATGGGGAAAAATCTTCTCCTCAACACAGAGCTTGGTAAAAGGCTAATTATTCCTGGTGAGTATGCCCAGTACAGAAACAGCCTCAATGTAGCTTACGAAAAAGGAAAAGTCTATGGCACGATGTTTCACTATAACTATATGGGGAGTTTTGGAGCCCTTATGGTGCCACTCTTTGCTACATTAACGCTCTGTATAAAGGGTAAAAAAGAAAAGATTATCTTAAGTGTTTTAACAATAGCTTCACTGTTTTTACTATTTGGAAGTACCTCCAGAGGAGGGCTCATAGGGGTAGTAACAGCAACTTTTGTAGCTATTCTTCTATTTAGCAAAAAGATTATTAGAAGCTGGAAAGTTACAGTGCCATTTATGTTAACACTTGGCATTATTCTTATAGGATTTAACATTCTTACAAAAGGAACGATATTTGAAAGAATGCCATCACTTGTAAGAGATACGATGATAGGGTTTACCACCGTAGATCAAGATTTTAACTATATAGATGAGATTCCCATAAGAAATATTACAATGCAAGAAGGAAAAGTAATTATAACAACCCAAACAGATGCACTTGTAATAGCAAAAGAAGATACGCAGCTCAAGCTCTATGACAAGGCAAGTCAAGAGATCCCATACATAGAAACAGATCAAGAGATTATCCTTCAAGACGCCCGATTTGAAAGAATGATTTTAAAGAAAATAGCAGACCTCAATAGTCAGTGGGGAGGCATAATGCTTAATGTCAAGGGCTTAGATACCTTCGTATTTAAAATAGACAACCAACAAGGGGTTTATCTTATTGACAGCTTCACTCAGGAAAAGGTAGAGATCGTTTACCCAGAAACTTTTGGATTTAAAGGTAAAGAAAGGCTGGGTTCAGCGAGGGGCTATATATGGTCTAGGAGTATTCCTATGCTAAAAGATACATGGCTTTTGGGACATGGTCCAGATACCTACGCCTTTGAGTTTCCGCAGCATGATTATTTAGGTAAATATTATGCGTATGAAACCCCCAATATGATTGTCGATAAACCGCATAATCTCTATTTGCAGATCGGGATCAATCAAGGCGTTATAGCACTTATAGCCTTTTTAGCATTAATGATAGCTTATATAGTAGATAGTCTAAGGCT
>CALJTN010000231.1 GCA_937976175.1 uncultured Clostridiaceae bacterium
GGAAAAGAAGTTGAATTTCTAGTTATGGAAAAACAGTTCTAATTATATTGACGTTATAAAAATAAAACCACAATATAGTATTATTTAAGGAAACTTATATAAGAGGATATTGTGGTTTTCAACTTAGAAAACTCGTACATGTAATAAAGGAAAGACTCGGACTGGCATTAAAAGCTTATAATTAATTTCAAGCAATGCATCTGGGTGCTTTTGTTGATGAGCCTAAGTCTGTATTAGTGATGCAAGATTTTATGAAAGAAAATAACCTAAAGGATGACATAGGAGCAATTCGTAAGCATCATGAAATATATTTGTCAGACCCAAGAAAAACTATTCCAGCCAAGATGAAAACAGTTTTGAGGCATCCAGTGAGTGCGCAAAGTCTTGAATCAATTGAAGGGTGATACACCATATATTAGTAGGAAAGGAATTGATATGAGTGGAATTTATTCCAGCGAAACAGATATTATCTTCATGGGATAGCAATGATAATTGGTTCGGAACAAATTATAATATGAATATATATAAAGGCTGCTCCCATGGCTGCATTTATTGTGATTCAAGAAGTGAATGTTACCATATTCAAGACTTTGACACTGTTCGAGCAAAAGCTAATGTTATAGAAATATTAAATAGTGAGCTTAAATCAAAACGTAAAAAAGGTGTAGTGGCAACAGGTTCAATGTCAGATCCATACAACCCTTTTGAAGCACAACATAAACTTACTAGAGGTGCATTAGAATTAATAAATAGATATAATTTTGGTGTTTCCATAGCTACAAAAAGTGACCTTATAGCAAGGGATATAGATATTCTGCTGGGTATAAAAAGCCATTCACCTATTATTGTTAAAATTACGGTTACAGCTGCAGATGATGAGCTTTGTAAAAAAATAGAACCTAATGTAGCTGTGGCATCTAAAAGATTTGAAGCAGTAAACAAACTTTCTTCTAAGGGGATCTTTGCAGGAGTATTATTAATGCCTGTGCTGCCATTTATCGCAGATACCGATGAAAATATATTAAAAATAGTAAGAATGGCAAAGGAAAATGGAGCAAGATTTATTTATCCTGCTTTTGGAGTAACACTTAGACAAAATCAAAGAGAGCATTTCCTTGAAAAGATTAATGAAAAACTTCCTGGTACAGCTGAGAAATATATAAAAGAATATGGATATTCCTATGAGTGCCGCTCAAAGCGGGCAAACGAGTTATGGCAAATATTTAAAGAAGAGTGTGACAAGGCAAATATTCTATATAAAATGAAGGACATTATAAAGGGGTATAAAGGACCCTATGAGGAAGAGCAGTTAAGCTTATTTTAATATTGCAGTACCGTAGATGATGATTTAATATTACAAGGCTAGGTGCGACGACGATTGTAGAGATTAACTTAAATATAGTCATAACATGAAAGGAAGTGAGAATTTGTATGATTAAAAAATTTTCAAGTAAAAAATATATTATATTCGTATCTATTATTATACTTTTAGTTTGTTTCTTATATTTTCAGAATAATAGTATAGTAATCTCTAAATATAATGTAGAAAGTAGCAAGCTTCCCAAAGACTTTAATAACTTTAAGATAGTACAAATTTCCGATTTGCATAATAAAGTTTTTTATAAAGACAATAATATTTTAGTAAAAAAGATAAAATCACAAAAACCTGATATTATAGTTATTACAGGTGATTTAGTGGATAGACGAAAGTATAATGAGGAAAATGCTTTATCTTTCATTGATAAAATAAGCCCTATAGCACCCATATACTATGTTAATGGAAATCATGAAGCATGGTCTGGAAAATTTGAATCTCTAGAAAAAAAACTTAAAGATAAGGGAGTAATAGTTTTAAGAAATGAATCACTTTATTACGAAAAGGATAAAGAAAAGCTTCTTATTATAGGGGTGGATGACCCTGCGTTTAATACGACTAGTCATTCTGAAGATTATATGAATGAAGGTATAATGAAAAAAGAATTATTTAATGTTAATAATAAGGACTCTTTTAGAATACTTCTTTCTCACAGACCTGAACTTTTTGAGCTTTATGTTCATAATAATATAGATCTTGCGTTTACAGGTCATGCTCATGGTGGACAAGTTATTTTGCCTTTTATCGGTGGAATTGTTTCGCCTAATCAAGGCTTTTGGCCAAAATATTACAAGGGCATGTATGAAAAAAACAATACGGTTATGGTGGTAAGTAGGGGGCTTGGTAATAGCATTATTCCTCAGAGAATATTTAATAGACCGGAGATTGTATCTGTAACGCTAGAAACAGCTCAGAATTGAGAGGTGAGAAATAAAATAAAAGTTCGTGAGTATATAAAACGTATTTAATGAAAGCTGAGGTTGGAGATGTTCTATGGAAGTAAAGATAGTAAAGGGAAGTTTGGAATATATAAGTGATTGTGAAGAATCATTGGTAAATTCTGAACTAGGAATAAGGTATTTTTCAAAAGAAGGAAGTGCTAGAAGGGATATTTCATTTATTCCCTTATCTTCATATTGTTGCAGTTAAGAAAGAAAGTCGTAAACATGGAATAGAGATGGAATAACTGAATATTTAATGATGAAATTAGGAACAGAGAAAAGTTAAACAGAAAAATTTTAACCACAATATAATGTTGTTTAAGAAAACTTAATGATATTATATTGTGGTTTTTCTGCTAATGAAAGCCTATTGAAAGTACCTATTATGCAATGAGAATTAGTATTTAATTATATAGTACACACTTTTGGGTGGCCTGATTAGTATATTTACTCTTTGTATATATATGTTATAATTGTATGGGATAAACATATTCTATCACGTAATTGCAAAGTGTTGAGCAATTAAACTATGTTTAAAGAAGGAGATGATTAATATAAAATACAAGAGTTTATTCACCGCAATAGTTTTTATATTAATTATAATATTGAATCCAATTACTGTTTATGCCAACTCTTCATGGCACTGGGTTACAACAAGTCCTATGACTGTTTTACCATTTGCTATTATAATAACACTATTAATTGAAACCATGAGTATTGTTAAATTTAATAATTTAAGAAACATAAAAAAAGTTTTTGTGATAGTAAGTTTAGCGAATATATTATCTTTTTTTGCTCCCTATGTAGAAAGAGCGTATAGGTTCATTCCCACAACTGGAGGCTATTCAATTTTATCGGCATTTAATAAAGGACCGTATTATATAGTTTTAATTGGGTATTTGTTCTTAACTATTATAATTGAGCTACCAACTGTTTTCTTGTTTTTAAAAAAGGAAGTATCAAACAGAAAAAAACTAATGCTAACTATAGTTATCTCAAATATAACAACTACTAGTATAGTTGCAATTTGTGAACGTTTAATTTGTGTTGGCAAATGGTGATCTATGATTTTTGAAGATGAGAATACTTTTGAACTATAAAAATAAATAAAAACAATCGGTGTACAAGCAAGTGCACTACATATAATAAGGAGATGTTAAAATGAATAATATTTACAGTGAAATTAAAATTGTTAAAGTACCAAAAATGCGTGTTGCTAGATACGTAATAATTAGTCCAAACCCTGAGCAGGATGTTACTTCCAATATGGATAACTGGGCAAAGAATAGTGGATTACTTGATATAGATACATATGTACCAAAGAAAATTGGCTGGGATTTCCCCTTTGTATCTAAGGAACAATCTGAAAGGTTTGGTTTACGTGGATATGTTTGTGCCTATATTATTCCTGAAAACTTTGAGCCTAAATGCAATGGGGCAGAGATCACATATATAGAGGAGGACACATATGCTACCTTAACAATCACAGATCCTCATAGTGACTCTTTTAGAAAAATACCGAAAGGTTTTGAAACACTTTTCAAATTTATAAATAGCGGTGAATATAAGACACTTTCATGGGAGAATAGAATTGCGTTTGAAGAAGAGTATGATGTAGAGGGTGTACATTATATGGACATATTTATACCTGTGAAATAGTAATTTCATATTTTTTAGAATAGCATTGCTCTTGGAGGGATATTTAATATACTTGAGATTTTCT
>CALJTN010000232.1 GCA_937976175.1 uncultured Clostridiaceae bacterium
TTACTTGCTCATTTTGTTATAATTAAATATGGTAATATATCTAAGAATAGTAAGGAGGGATAATATATTATGAAGATATTTGAAGAATTTGAAAAGCACCTAATGGAAGATGAGAAACCTTCTATTTATTTTGAAAAAGCAATAAACAATAAAAACATCTTTGATGAATTTCCATTTACTCTATTAAGAGCTTTAGTAGATACTGAGCAATCTCCAGAACATCATCCAGAAGGGAATGTATGGATTCATACAATGCTAGTTGTAGATAATGCTGCAAAAGTAAGGGACTTAAGTGAAAATCCTAGATCCTTTATGTGGGGTGCATTATTGCACGATTTAGGAAAAGCTCCTACTACAAAAATTAGAAAGGGAAAAATAACATCTTATGACCATGATAAGGTTGGTGCAGAGCTTTGCAGAAAATTCCTTAATGAATTTACTGAGGAGGAAGAATTTATTGAAAAAGTCATAGCTTTGGTTAGATGGCATATGCAAACCCTCTTTGTAATAAAAAATTTGCCTTTTGGGGACATAAAAAGTATGTCGCTAGAAGTATCCATAAAAGAAATTGCACTGCTATCCCAGTGTGATAGGCTTGGTAGAGGAGGAATTAGTGAGGATAAAATTAAAGAAGAGAAGGAAAACATTAAAACTTTTATTCGCAAGTGTGAAGAATATTTATTAACTTCGAAGTAGCGTATATTAATATATGATATACTAATAAGGTATTAATGGATAATATTCATGAAATTTACGCAGTTGGAGATGATTATAGTGAGATATGAAGGAATGGTATATAGACCACCCAGTGAAGCAAACAGTCTTATAGTACAAGTCACTATTGGATGCTCACATAATGGTTGTAGCTTCTGTAGCATGTACAAAGAAAAGAGATTTAGAGTAAGGGATTTAAAAGATATTATTGAGGATCTAGAACAGGCAAAGCTAACCTACGGAGTAGTTAAAAAGGTATTTCTAGCCGATGGAGATGCACTAGTGCTCGAAACTAATAAATTAAAGGTAATACTATCAAAGGTAAGGGAGCTATTTCCTCAGTGCGAAAGAGTGGGGATTTATGCCACGGCTAAGGATATTTTAAGCAAATCTTTAGAGGAACTAAAGGAGCTTAAAGATTTTGGTCTTGGCATTGTGTATTTAGGAGTTGAATCTGGAAGTAATGAAATATTAATTAGTATAAATAAGGGTGTAACTGTAAATGACATGATTATGGCAGGGTGCAAAATTAAGGAAAGTGGAGTAAAGTTATCTACTACCTTGATTTCGGGAATAGGAGGCACTAAAAAAACTAGTGAGCATGCCATAGAATCTGCAAAACTTATAAGTGCTATAAATCCAGATTATGTGGGATTTTTAACTTTAATGCTAGAACCTGGAACACTCATATATGAAGAGGTACAAAAGGGACGTTTTAATATACTAACCCCAGAAGAAATAATGTATGAAACAAGAGAGTTTTTGCAAAAGGTAGAAGTTACTAATTGTATTTTTAGGAGTAATCATGCTTCAAATTATATGCCTTTGGCAGGAACATTACCACAAGATAAAAATCAATTACTACAGCACATTGACCTTGCGCTTAAAGGCAAACATAGATATAAACAAGAAGAATACAGAAGATTATAAATGGAGTACATTACCTTCTTCAGAACTTATCAAAATAGAAAAGTGGGTGTGCATATTATGAAGGAAAAAATTCTTAAGCTACTTAAGGATAGTGGAAATGAATTTGTATCTGGTGAAAAGATTAGCGAAGCATTAGGTGTTAGCCGTGCAGCTATATGGAAATACATAAATATAATTAAAGAAGATGGTTACGAGATTGAGGCAATCTCAAGGAAGGGTTATAGAATAATTTCTACGCCAGATATAATTACCTATGAGGAAATTAAAAACTATTTACATACAGAATACATAGGTAAAAATATCATTTACTACGATTCTATAGGTTCAACTAATTCAAAAGCTAAAGAATTGGCAGAGAGTGGACAAGAACATGGTACAGTTATAATAAGTGAAGAACAAACTTCAGGGCGTGGAAGGCTGGGACGAAATTGGATATCTCCTAAATATAAGGGTATTTGGATGTCAATAATACTTAGACCCAATATAATCACAGAGAATATATCCCAAATAACCTTACTTGGAGCAGCTGCTGTGCAAAAGGCTACTATGAAAATGGGAATTAAAACTAGTATTAAATGGCCTAATGATATAGTACTTAATAGTAAGAAAGTATGTGGTATACTAACAGAAATGAGTGGAGAAGTGGATCATATCAATTATCTAGTTATGGGAATTGGCATAAATGTAAACCTTAAAGAAGAAGATTTACCGTTAGATCTAAAAGATATAGCTACTTCGTTAAAGTTAGAAACTGGTGAATACATAGATCGAAAGATTTTACTTGCAAATGTACTAAATATTTTCGAGGAACTATATAAGGCTTTTGTGGAAGATAGCAATATAAAAGAAACTATAGATATATGTAGAGAAAACTCAATACTTATAGGAAAAGAGATCCAACTAGTTAATAGAGGAAAAGTAACCACAGCTAAGGCCATAGATATAAGTGACCAAGGAGAATTAGTTATTGAGAACTCTAAGGGACAGGTAGAATATGTGGTTTCTGGAGAGGTTTCCATAAGAGGAATTTATGGTTATAATAAGTAAAATAATATTAGGGTATAATATAGCATACTTTGAGTGAATAATATGCTTGAAATCTATATTTTTATATAGACATATTAGCTAAATTAACGGTATAATGTGGTTATTAAGTTTAAAAGGAGAATGATTATGGAAGAAAATAAAGTTATAACAATGGTGGATGAAGATGGAGAAAAGGTGGATTTTGAATTAATTGAAATCATTGAGTTAGATGAAAATAAGTATGCGTTATTAGCGCCTATAGGTGATGAGGATGATGCTTATGTTTATAAAATCCAAGTGGTAGACGGCAAAGAGGAGTATATTGCAGTAGAGGATGAAGAAGAATTTGAAAGAGTATTAGAAGAGTACGAGTCAACTTTTGATGAATAAATAATAGACCAATAAGCCTTAAGGGTTTATTGGTTTTTTATTTATATTAAATGAAAGTTAGGAATAATTAAGCATTTCTATCAGTATTAATAACATGGGAGGGGAGCCTATGTTATTATTTAGAAAGATAAGAAATGCTTTTATTTTATGTGTGTTTATAGTCATAATTTTAGTAGGTACAAGCACTACCAATCATAAGACTTATAGCGCTCTGGGTGAAAAAAATAGCATCATAGAGGATGATACAGAATCACTGGAAATGGAATATATAAGTATGATGAAAAAATCTAGAAGAGAAAAGCATCTTAATAGATATAAAGAGCAACATTCATCTATAATAATTCCAAATTCTGTCCCTCAAAATATTAAATATGCTATTTTTAAAGACGATGAGAAAGTAAGTGAGTACAAAAACACAGAGAATGTAATGTTTCCTCTGGAGTATTCTCATATAGAAGGTGTGCTAACCTTTAGAGGAAATAATATGAGAGATTCCGCAAGTTATGGAGTATCTAATATCAAAGAGAAAAAACTAGAGAGTAAGTGGAGTTTTACAACTTCTTCTAGCAGCTGGGGTGGAGGTGCGGGATGGACGGGGCAACCTTCATTAATTAAGTGGCCTGCTTCTGTGAAAAAATTTATGAGTTTAGAGGATAAGTATAAAAAAAATGATGATTTTATAGAAGTGGTATATGCATCTTTGGATGGACATGTGTACTTTTTTGATATAGAAAGTGGAATGGAAACAAGGAAGTCTATTAATATAAAAAATCCCATTAAAGGTAGTGTGTCACTTGATCCTAGAGGGTATCCCTTACTTTATGTAGGACAAGGAATTAAAGAGAACGGGGTCATGGGATATAGGATTTTTAGTCTTATTAATATGAAAGAATTATATTTTATTAAAGGACGAGACCCTATAGCATACAGAGAGTGGGGAGCTTTTGATGGGGCACCGCTCATTAATAGAGAAACAGACACATTAGTTCTTGGTGGAGAGAATGGTGTTTTTTACAATGTAAAGTTGAATACCTTTTTTGATGAAGAAACAGGGGAAGTTAAAATAAACCCTAAAGAAGTAAAATATATATATAAAATAGAAGGAAATAATTATCAAGGCATAGAAAATTCAGTAGCAGCATATAGAAACCTTGTATATTTTGCAGATAATGGGGGAAGTATTCAATGTGTGGATTTATTAACCATGAAGCCAGTGTGGATCTTTAATTCGGGGGATGATACGGATGCATCTTTAACCATTGAAGTAGAAAAAGGCATACCATATATCTATACTGGTAACGAAGTTGATAAGCAAGGTACAAAGGGTATAAGTTCTATAAGGAAAATTAACGGGGTTACAGGAGAGTTGATTTTTGAAAATAAGTATGAAGCTATGTCTTTGATTGGTGAGCATGCTGTGAATGGTGGAGTTCTTGCCACTAATATAATTGGTAAAAAATCAATGAAGAACTTGGTGGTTTTTACTATAGCTAGGTATAAGGAGTTTAATTCAGGGTTAATGGTAGCTATAGATAAATTTACAGGCAAAGAAGTATGGAGATTTGAAATGCCAAATTATGCTTGGTCATCACCAGTTGATTTTTATGATGTTAATGGTAGGGGATATATAATTCAATGTGATTCGGCAGGTAATATGTATTTAATTGATGGAGAAACAGGAGAAGTATGTTTTAATATCAACTTAGGTAGCAATATAGAAAGCTCTCCTGCGATTATAGGGAATGATATTGTTATAGCAACTAGAGGTGGAGAAATATACTGCGTTAAGGTAAAATAGAGTTATGGATAGGGGGTGAAATTTTGAATCTAGTAGAGATTAATATGGAAGCACTTATAGAAGCAATTTCACTTGAAGATGATAATTTAGGGAAGAGCTTCTTAGACACATATACTGGGGAGGTTATATACATTCCCACAGAAGTAAGTTTAGCTTTGAAAAACGGAACATTAAATGAGGATATCTTCGATGATTGGTTGCAAGAATTTGTTAGTGTAGCCATACTTATTAGCGAAGATGAGTCTAATAGATACTTGAGCACCCCTCTCATAGATGAAGATTTTTATATAAGTACAATGAAGGAATATGTTAACAGTATAGTTAGTAATTCAGATTTAAAACTAGAATTACACAAGGCGTTATATAGAGAAGAACCTATAAAAAACTTTAAACACATCTTAATGGGTAAGCAAAATGAAATAGATGAATGGTATTCCTATGAAGACAATTGTATGGATCAATTTGCTAGAACATGGTTAAAGTCAAATAATATTGAGTTGAAATATTTAAATTAAATGATAAGTTTATTATAAAAAAGAATCATATATTGCTATGAATTTGCATTCGTAGCAATATATGATTTTTCTTTTTTTTATCTTCCGTTTGCTTTTAATATATTACTTTGGTGAGTTGGAGAAATTTCGTTAACTGAGTGTCCTGTACTATTATAAAAATACATATCAAAGTGGCCAGAAACACCATTATCATATATATCAGTACTAGAGTGTGGCATGCCTGCTAAACTAACGGCTAATTGATAGTTAGTAGTGCCTTGAGTAAAATTAAGTATCATTGGACGAGAAGACCAGGACCAAACAGGGAATACTCTTTTCATGTTAGCAGTATCAGCCGTTGTTAAAGGTACGATATCAGCATGATTTGAACCACCATAATATTTTACATTAAAAGTTACTCCGGTCTGCAAGTCTTTTAGGGTTCCTTTTGCGCCTACAGTAAATAATCTTCTAGCATTTTCCCAAGTATACAGGTCGCCATGTGCAGAGCTTGCTCTGCTATTCATCATTACAATACCTTGTGGCTTCACAACTTCAGTAGAGTTAACAGGTACTGTTAGTATTTGACCTGGCATTAAGATATCTGTTGCTAGCATGTTACTATTTTTAATAGCCGCCATAGTAGTTTTATGTTTTTGAGCGATTGTCCATAAATTATCAAAGGGTACAACCTTATAATTTACAGTTTGTACTATTTTAATTGGTTCAGTTTGTAAAGGTAGCTGGGGAGCTTTATCCACAGGTATTATAAGGACTTGTCCAATATATAACATATCACTTATAAGATTATTTGCAGTCTTAATTTCAGTAATAGATACTTTATAATATTGAGAGAGTTTCCAGAAGGTATCACCAGAGATTATGGTGTGCTTTACCCTGTTATCTTGAATTTTTAAAGGTTGTCCAATATACAAGTAATTGTTTATGTTTAAATTGTTTAAAGAAGCAATACTTGAAACCGTAGTCTTATATTGAGTAGATAATTTCCATAGTGAGTCTCCACTTTTAACAATATAGTTTATTTGTTCTGCCTTTGCAAGTGAAGGCTGGAGAGCGATAATTATTGCTGCAAGTGCTATTACTATCTTTTTTGATTTCATCTAAATACCTCCTTAGTACTCTTTGTAGTAGATAACAACATTAACTGTTAATCTTTTTTGTTTAATTTACATAGTGTAGTTATCGCAACAAAGCTATAAAACATAAGTAGTGGATTAGTGGGTAAAGATGAATATTATGGGCTATGGAAACCAAAAATGAGGATTTAACGTTACACTGTAGTGTGATATAATTGCCTTATAGAAAATGTTTAAGTTGTATATTTTTACAATTATAACAGTAGGAGTGAGAATTATTGAAAAATGAATTTTACAATAGAGTCCAAGAGAATCCAATAATTGCAGCAGTAAACAATTTGACAAAGTTAGAAAAGGCAATAGAATCTCCAAGTGAAATTATTTTCTTGCTTACAGGAAGCATTTTCAATTTACAAGAAATTCGTAATCGCATAAAGATCTGTGGTAAGAGT
>CALJTN010000233.1 GCA_937976175.1 uncultured Clostridiaceae bacterium
CATAATTTCACTTTCAGCTAGTCTTTTATCTGCAATTTGTGAAAGTATTTCTATTTTCTTTTTATCATCAAAGGTAAAAAATAGTCTTAAATTATCAAAAGCTTTATTAAAGAAGTAAAGAATGCTGTCTGGCATAATTCCTGTTTCATTAATTTCAACTTCACTTATATTTGTATCAGTTCTTGTACTATCTGCAACTGTCTCTACATCATCTGTAGTATTTACCTGTGTAGTTTCTACTTCTACTATATTATGATTAACCTCCGTATTATTTAAGCTCTGAGCATCTGTTGCAAACACCTTTGTATTTATGCTTAATGTAAATACTACAGCTGCAACTAAAATAGCTACTTTTTTCATGTTTATTCCTCCTCATGTTCTTCTTTAGTAGACGATAATTACTAATTCTCATCCCTGGATTTTTCATTTTGTTTATGTATACGAAACATGTTAAGATTTTTTAGGGGGTATTCTTACTTTTTTAAATTATATTCTATTTCTTATTCAAAAATATTTTTGTTTCTTTTCCCTCTTAAAATTGATAGTATTTACGTATATAGATAATGTAAGGGGTGGACCAATGAACTTTAAGCTTCCTTTTTATAAAAATAAAAAAACACTCTTAACTTTAAATGAAGAACAAAGTTTTAATATAGATATCTTATTTCCTGAAAACCGCAGTAATTTTATTGAAGCTAACAAAGGTTTTATTTACTCAACTACAAGTAAACTATGCAAAAGGTATTTAAGCTGGGAAAATGATGAGGAGCTTAGTGTATCTCTTATGGCTTTTAATGTAGCCTGTGACAAATATGATAAAACTAAAGGAAATTTTTATAGTTTTAGTAAGGTTATTATTAAAAATGCCTTGATAGATTTTTTCAGAAAAAATAAAACTTCTGTTAATCTAATTTTTGAAAACAATGAGGGTAGTGTAAATTACATTGATGAAAAGAATTCTATTAATAATTATGAGATTCAAATAGAAAATGAGTTTAGGGTTGATGAAATAAAGCTATTTTCAGAGGAGTTACTAAAATATAAAATTGATTTTAATTCCCTTATTAGCTTATCTCCCTCTCATAAGGATACAAGAAACACGTTGTTAAATGTTGCCTTCTTATGCTCTAAAGAAGAATCAATATTAAGTCATTTAATTGCAAAAAAAAAGCTACCAACTAAAGAAATAATACTATTAACCGGTTCAAATAGAAAACTTATTGAAAAATGGCGTATATATATAATTTCTTTAATACTTATACTTACCAATCCAGAGTATGTATATTTGAAATCCTATCTTAATATAAAAGAGGGTGAACTAAATGATTAAAACAGGTATTGTAATGTGCATTGCAAATAAAAAAGCTGGTATTATGACCTCTAATGGAGAGTTTCTATATATAAAAATTAGTAGAGTATTACCTAGTTTAGGTGAAATCTATACGGGAGAATTATGTAAAAGTGGCTTATTTCTTTATAAGCATATGATAACTGCTGCATCACTACTGTTTATATTTATGTCTAGTACTTTTGCGTACTCCTACTATACTCCAGTTACAACTATAGTGGTTACCATTAATCCTTCCATTTCTCTTGAAGCTAACAGATGGAACAAAATTATTAGTTTTGAGGCACTGAATTCAGATGGTTCTTTAATAGTAAACAATGTTAAACTAAAGAATAAATCTATAGATCACGGTCTTGAACTTTTAGTTAAGGAAGCTAAAACTGAAAATTTTATAAACAGTAACTATATAAATGATAAAAAGATTATTAGTGTGGATATTAAAAGTAGTAAGGATAGTTCTATAGACATTTCTAATTTTAAGAATATTGTAGATGAGAATAGTTTAAATATTAAATTTAACACCTCCTCAAGCAATGATAAAAATATAAATATTACAGTTGATAATAAGAAAATAAATACTTCTAGCTTAAGCTCTAGTAATAGGGAAAATGAGTTTACCAATAAAGAAAAAAATTCTGATAATGAAGGAAAAGATCCTAATAATAATAATAATAATAATAATAATAATAATAATAATAATAATAATACTACTACTGATAGTAACTCCCTTAAGAAACCTGCATTAGATAGCAATACTACTATAAAAGAAAGCATTACTTCTAAAATTAAAGGAGAGCTTAAAAAGAACATCAAAACTAGCACAACTAAAGATGCCAAGGTTAAGAAAGACACTAATACCAACAAAAATGATAAGTTAGAAAATAATAATAATAATAATAATAATAATAATCCATCCACTGTTAAAAAAAATCAACCTACAAAAAAAACTAATGACTCAAATAAAAGTGAAAAGAGCAAAAAGGAAAAGAATGAAAAGGATGTAAAAGCTAAAAAACATTAAAACCCTTAAGCAACTTTATTTCATTATAAAGTTGCTTTTATTATAAAAGTGCCATACATTATAAGGTATAAATAATTATGTATTACATATCTTCTATATATTTTACAGTATTAAAAGTCTTATTTTTGTAGAAAATAATAGTATATCTTTATAAAGGAGGTCTTTTAATATGCGTGAAGGATTAATTCCAACTATGTTAGGTACAGTTGTAACTGCTGCTGGAGCAACACTTTCAAAAAACAACATGAAAAAGAAAAATATGCTTCCTATGATTGAAGCAGGTATTATTGGCTTTGGACTGGCTCATGTTGTGTTAGGAGCCATCGATCTTGTTGAGCACAGAAGATAGCTTTCTTTATAATTTTTAAAGGCAGCTATTACCCTTTAAAAATTATAAAAATTTTCAACTTCTGCTCCTATCTGACCAGATTAAATCTGAAAATAAAATAATAAAACCATCCTCTTTGCAGGATGGTTTTATTATTTATTAATTAATACTACTTTAAATATTATACTTAGACAGTACCTTCCTCGTTCTTTGGAACTTTAAGTTTATGTCCTGAAAGTTTATTTACTATTATAGCTATTGCTCCGTCTCCAGTTACGTTACAAGCAGTACCAAAACTATCTTGTGCTAAGTACAATGCTATCATAAGTGATGTCAATGTTTCAGTGAATCCAAGCATAGTTTGAAGTAATCCAAGTGATGCCATAACAGCTCCACCAGGAACACCAGGAGCCGCCACCATGGTAACTCCTAAGGCCAAAATAAACCCAAAGAAAGTTCCGAAACCATAATCCATACCATTTAACATCATTATGGCAAGAGCACAACTTACTAGCGTTATTGTACTACCTGAAAGATGTATAGTTGCACAAAGTGGAACTGCAAAATCAGCCACTCCTTCTTCTACTCCATTTTTTTTAGTTTGAAGAAGGGTAACAGGAATAGTTGCTGCAGATGATTGAGTTCCTATAGCTGTAAAATATGCAGGAATCATTGTTTTAATTAATCTAAAGGGATTGGCACCCGCTAAGCTTCCAGCAATTAAATACTGAGCAATAATTACTGTAAAGTGCAGTATAATAACTAAAATAAATACTCTTGAGAATACACTTAATATAGATGCAACCTGACCAGCAAAAGTCATGTTTGCAAAAATACCCATAATGTGTAAAGGCAATAATGGGATTATTATCCCAGTAATCATTTTAGATATAATATCTTGGAATTCATTCATAAATTTCTTTATAGTAGTAGATTTTACTACTGCAATTCCTATACCTAATGTAAAGGCAAGAACTAAAGCAGTCATTACACCCATAAGAGGTGGTATTTCAATTTTAATAAGAGCTTGAGCTAAAGCCCTATCACCCCCACCAATATTTGTTCCTAAGGCTCCAGGTTTTAAGAACATTGGAAGAATAGCCGCATTTGCAAAGAATGCCAAGCTTCCAGCAAATATAGTGGAAGCATAAGCTATTCCAGCTGTTATAGCTAGAATTTTTCCTGCCCCACTACCAAGGTCACCTATACCAGGTGCTACAAATCCTAAAATTATAAGAGGTATAGCAAAGCTTAAAAATTGACCAAATATTCCATTGAATGTTGCAAAAAACCTAATCCCTATTTCTGGAAGTACACTTCCAAAAATTATACCCAATATTATCGCAATAATAAGTCTAGGAAGTAATCCTATTTTTTTCATTTTTTTCTCCTCCTCATAAAATAATACTATTTAAATTTCTTGTTCAACTATTACATTTATAACTAATGTAACAGTATTCTAATAGTATTTTTCATCCATAAAATTATCTTTCAAAATGCTTTTGTTTAGTAATCCACCTCTTTTCTAACTATATCTTTAACAATATTTACAAAAATATGTTACAATATAGTTAGTATGGTCTTTTTAGTGCAGAAATATTAGTATAGTGAATCAATATTTTTACACTATTTTGCTACTACAAAATCACTAAAAATGGGGAGGTTTTTACATGATTTTAATTAAAAATGCTAATATACATACTATGGCTCATGAAAATTTTGAAAATGGAATGATTTTAGTTGATGGTGGTAAAATTATTGCCATAGGCAATGAAGTGAATCCACCTTATAACGCTGAAGTTATTGATGCTAAAGGTAGATTTGTTATGCCAGGAATGATTGATGCTCACTGTCATCTAGGAATGTGGGAAGATGGAATAGGC
>CALJTN010000234.1 GCA_937976175.1 uncultured Clostridiaceae bacterium
GCTCATCTTTAGCAATACCCATTTTTAAGAAAGTGTCACTGACAAACTGTCCGATTACGCATATTAATCCTCCAACCCAAAAAGCATTAAGACAATGGACAAATAAATTAGGCTTAGGAATTTTACTAGACCTAAGATTATCAAATTTTTTCCTTATGGTTTTTTCTTCCACTCTCATGAAATACCCTCCTTTTAGTTTGACAGAGTAGATATTACTTTTATGTTGTGCTTTAAATAAAACATGATGAATTTCTATGTTATTATTTGCAATAATATGATTTTTAGTCAAAAAAATAAGGTGTATTTAGAAATAAACAACTTCAATGTTAAAACACTAAAGTTGTTCATTTATATTTCACCTTATCCACTGAGCTTTTCCTTCATTATTTTTAAGACTTTCTTTTCTATTCTAGATACCTGTACTTGGCTGATTCCCATCATTTTAGCTACTTGAATTTGTGTATTATCTTTAAAATATCTTAACATAATTATCTGTCTTGATTTTACATCAAGTTTTCTTAGTGCTTCCTTTAGAGCAATTTTATCTAAGACCTCATTATCTTCTTCGTATTTTTCACTCAATTTATCAATTAGTAGCACTGGAGCACCATCATCTTGGTGTATTGTATCAAATAGATACTGCATGTTACTTGCAGATTCTAATGCATATATTATATCTTCTTTTTCTATATCACAAAAGACAGATAGCTCTTCAATAGTAGGATCTCTACCTAGTTCTTTTGTTAGAGTATCTTTATCATAATGCAATTTCCGAGCAGTATTTTTAACGCTTCTGCTTACCTTTATAATACCATCATCTCTAAGAAATCTTTTAATTTCTCCCATTATCATGGGCACGGCATATGTAGAGAATTTTACATTATACTTAGTGTCAAAATTATTAATTGCTTTTACTAGTCCAATGCATCCAATTTGGAAAATATCATCGTACTCATATCCTCTATTAAGAAACTTTTTACTTATTGATGCAACCAATGGTAAATTCATTTCTACTAGCCTATCTAGTGCTCCAGGTTCCCCACTTTTAGCCAATTGAATAAGTTGCATATTATCTTCATAATTATAATTGTTTTTTCTTACTATTTTTTGATCCATAATATTCCACCTAACTTAAAGGATTAAATATTTTTTTCATTATTATACTCGTTCCTACGCCTTTACCAGACTTTACTTCTAAGCCGTCCATAAAGGTTTCCATTACAGTAAAACCCATACCTGATCTTTCTAAGTCTGGACGAGAAGTATATAAGGGTTGCATAGCGAGCTCTAGATTGTCAATTCCCTTTCCTGCGTCGCTGATTATAACCGTTAACTCAGTTCCATTAATAATAGCTTCTATAGTTATCATTTCCTCCTCACTATCATATCCATGTATAATTGCATTGGTAACTGCTTCTGATACCGCTGTTTTAACATCGGTAATTTCTTCAATTGTTGGATCTAATTGCGATGCAAATGCGGCTACTGCTACTCTTGCAAAACTTTCATTTTCAGATTTACTTAAAAATTCAATTTTAATTCTATTATGACACATACTAATCCCCCCACTAAATATTGTTTACAGCTTGTTCAACGTCATCATACACCATTATAATCTTAAACATTCCTGACAATTCAAATACTCTTTTTACTGAATCTTTAATATTAGTGACGCATACCTTTCCATTTCTCATATGCAGTTTTCTATATCTTCCAATAACCACTCCGATACCGGAACTGTCCATAAAGGACACACCCTCAAAATCCATAATTAATTTATTGTAACTATCTCGGTCTAGACGATCGTCTATGATATTTCTTACTTCCTGAGCACTGTGATGATCTAGTTCTCCTCTCATATAAACTATTAAGCTTCCTTCGCGATTTTCAAAATTTAAATGCATTTTCTTCCCCCCGAATCATTTGAAATTAAAATACTTTCTGAGCACTATCTAATCGATGTATCTCCACCTATATATATATTCTATTAATTACATAATTTTCCTTCTTTTTCTGTAATATTTATTCGTTTTTTTATATTATAACCACTTTTTTCTTTTTAATACAATGTACCACAAATAATTTTAATACTTGGAAACTATTGCCCTATAATAAAATGATTGTTATAATATTGTTGTTTATCTTTTAAAACTATTGTATTAGTTGCAAAATAGTTAGTAATTACTAAGTTGCTAGGAAAACATCTGGTTTATTCAAAATCTTATATAACCCTAAACAAATGTGAGGAGGCATACTAATGGATATGTGGCTTAAAGAAGGTCAAATAGCAAATGCTGCTATGACTTATAAAATAAAGGAAACTTTAGTAACAAAGAAAACTGAATTCCAAGATCTTGCAATTCTTGATACTGAAGCCTTTGGAAGAATGTTAGTATTAGATGGAATAGTTCAAACTACTATTGAGGATGAATACGTATATCACGAGATGATTACTCATATTCCTCTATTTACTCATCCAAATCCTAAAAAGGTTCTTGTTATCGGTGGTGGAGATGGTGGTGCTATTAGAGAAGTGTTAAAGCATCCAGGTATTGAAAAAGCAGTGCTTTGTGAAATTGATGGTGATGTTGTTACAGAATGCAAAAAATTTCTTCCAGAAATAAGTTGTGCTTTAGACCACCCTAAATGTGAAGTTTTTATTGGAGACGGTATAAAATATGTTCATGAGCACAAAAATGAGTTTGATGTTATAATCGTAGATTCTACAGACCCCTTTGGAGCAGCTGAAGGACTATTTGGAGGAAGTTTCTACAGTGAAATATACCAATGTCTAACAGAGCATGGTATCTTCATTGCTCAAACAGAAACACCTTTCTTTCTTCCTGATGTGGTAAAAAGTGTATTTAATGATGCAAAAGCTGTATTCCCTGTTACAAAATTATTTATGGCTGCTATTCCTACTTATCCAAGCGGATACTGGAGCTTTACTGTAGGTTCAAAAAAGTACGATCCAGAGACAGTAGAGTTATCCAATACCTATGAATTTAACACTAGATACTATACTAAAAAATTACATAAAGCTTGTTTTGCTTTACCTAAGTTTGTAGAAGACCTAGTAAAATAAGAAAAAAAGATTATACTTCTCCAAGTATAATCTTTTTTTCTTCTTCATTAAAATGAAAATAATCGTATAAAAAATTTTCATCTTTACCCTTAAAATCTATGATAATCGGAATACATAGCTTCATTAGATTGTTTGGATAATACTCATAGGCATCTTCACCTAATTTTTTTGCAAAAGTCTTAAAATAAAACTCATATATTTTACTATTTAATAAATATAGCAGAAACTCATAAGTAAAAGGCACATTTTCTTTTAATGTCAATGCATATACATCTGCACTAAAATAACTCCCTTTGTCTAAGGAAAACCTATTACTACTTGCTTTAAAAGGAAAAATTATTTTCTCCCCTTCAAATATACTTTGATCTCTGCCCCATTGAAGTTCATACCACTGTCTAACGCCTTTTTCGCATTCTCTTCTTTTTAATAGCTTTTCTTTCTGCTTCTTAATATAAGCTAGGGCAAAAGGGTACTCTTTTGGGTCATATATTAAATCTGAATATATGATGTAATTATCTTCTCTTAAAACTGAATCTTTTCCTATATAACTACTTTTAATCCAAGGCTTTATTATGTCTTTTTCAATATTTTCTCTTTTAAAAGTATCACTATTCACTACAAAAGCTTTGTCACACCCAGTTATTATGCCTTGATAACTATTACATATATTGCTTAGATGTGTAAAACTTCTTTGTTCTATTTTATTGATTATATTTCGCTCTTTTTCATCTCTTAAAATCCAGCCTTTGTTATTTAATTGGTTTTTATTAAGAAGAAACCTATTAAACCCACTTCCACTTTTTAAGAATACGCTGTTGTAGAATTCTTTCTTATCTTTACCTTTTATACTTAAAGGTTTTATAATTTCAATTTCGCTATCCTCATTTTGATAGTTTGTTATAAACATGATTACAGGATCTATGCCTACGTTTTTAAAGGGCCTTATGCCATAAAAATCAATAATTTTATCTATGGTGCATAATTCTTTTAAAACCTTCCTTAAATCTTCCCCACTAGGTGATTCCAAAAAATACCTCGAAGTAATAAACGTCAACTTTCCACCTTTACTCAAATCCTCTAACGCCTTTTTAAAAAAGCAATAAGATAAATCACCTTTGTCTTTATACACTTCCTTATATCTAGCTTTTAAATAGGTTGAATAGCCGCTATCTATAGACTTTTTGCCAACATAAGGTGGATTACCTATGAAAATGTCATATTTATGCTCATTTTCATATAATAAAAAGTCAGTATTAAAAGTATTAAGCAGTATGCTACCTTTGCTTAAATCGTATAAATCTATAACAAGAATTTTTATAGCTATATCATCAATATCAAAACCATATAAATTATGCATTATTATATGTCCATCGATGCATTGTTCCTTTAATTGTAATCCGGCTTTTTCATTTATTAAATCTAAGTTATCCCTATACAAGCCTCTAAGAAATTTAAAACAGCAAATTAGAATATTTCCTGTACCACAAGAGGGGTCTATAATTTTTATATAGGGGTTATTTATTATTTGTTCTGCTTTTATAGTATTTTCTATGATATAAGATGCTATAGGTTGTGGTGTATATACTGTCCCTTTTTCTTTATTGTTTTTAATAAACTCATAGTAAGCTTCACTAAAGCTTCTTTCATGTGATACTACCATTTCCTTTTTGTAATTCTCTAGAGCAGTTATTTTGAACATATCATCTATTGGACTTAAAATAATATTATATAGTTCACATATCTTCTGTTTAAACGAATCTAGCATTTACTATCCCCCAGCTATGAAGTTACACCTAGCGTTTAATTAATTGGTTCCATAAAACCTACATTACACTTTAGCTATATATACTTCTTATTAAAATATGTTAAAAGTTCTTTTAAAGTATATCATAAACAGCTACTATGGTGAACTATATAATAGGTAATTTATTTTGTATATTTAATAAATCTTACATACTTTCATTAACGACAGATAATATTTCATCCCTCTTTACTCTACCTTCTTTTAACAGCTTTTCACATCGAGCTTTGATTTCTTCTTTATAAGTCTCATCTTTGATACTAGAGAGATTTATTTTAACATTTAAAATGGCACTTTCAATAGATGCCTGAAGCATTAAGGCTGAAACTCCAGCATCTGAAATTGCATTTTTGTTACCCAGTCTTGCTGCAATTTTAACATATTCATATATCTTGTATGCTTCTTCTGCAACACTTAAAGGGATTTCTAAGGCTACTTGATTTCCTTCTTTAATTTTAAGGCTTCTTACTTTCTTTTCCTCTTCCGTTTCTTTTGGAAGTTTAAAAGCTGACATCAGAACTAAAAAAGCTTCTGTATCTTTATTCATTAGGTCTAAGAATTTTTCCTCTAACAAAAGACATTGCTCTAAACTTTTGTCTACAAGTACTTTATCCTCCTGGCTATATTCATTATATGCCTTCTTACCTACAGTTAAATTGAAAACCATAGCACCTAATGCACTAGCTAATGATGCTCCTAGAGCTGCAACACTTCCACCTCCTGGTGCAGGCGAATTTGAACCTAACTCATTAATAAACTCTCTAACAGTTTTTTGATCTAACATATTATACCCCTCCTGAAATTTAGTTTTGTACAACGATTTTACCATTTTTTATTACTGTTTCTACAGCATTAGAACCAAAATGGTATATTAAATAATTTAAGCTTTTACTATTAAAAATGACAATATCCGCTTTCTTTCCCACTTCAATGCTTCCAATTTCCTTTTCTCTATTTATAGCACAAGCTGCATTTATTGTCATGGCATTAATTATCTCTTCCGGGAACATCTTCATGCCAAAGCATGCAAAGGTCATAACAGTTTGTAGTGATTCCGTAGGCGACGTACCAGGGTTACAGTCTGTAGCCAAGGATACAGCAACACCTTCCTCTATCATTTTTCTAGCTCTAGCAAAATTATTTAACATTAAATAAAAGGAAGTTGATGGTAATAATATTGCCACCACATCATTTTCCGCTAAAGCTCTTATTCCTGCGTCAGAAGCTGCCACTAAGTGTTCTGCTGATATGGCTTTTAGTTCTCCTGCAAGTTCAGCCCCCTTTACTGTTTCTACTTCATCTGCATGAATCTTTATATTTAATCCAAACTCTCTTCCAGCTTTTAAAATACGCCTGCTTTCTTCTACAGAAAACACACCTTCCTCGCAGAAACAATCAATAAACTCAGCAAGTTTATTCTGGCTTATATATGGAATCATTTTAGTAATTATTTCTTCAATATAAACTTCACGATTTTTTTTATATTCCTTTGGTATGGCGTGTGCTCCCATAAAAGTTGACACAATATCTATAGGGTGAGTTTCATTTAAAGTTTTGTTTACCTCTAGAATCTTAACTTCTGTTTCTAAGTCGAGACCGTAGCCCGATTTGCTTTCAACCGTTGTAGTTCCATGTTTAAGCATTATGTCTAGTCTTTTTCTGCTTTCTTCTATTAGCTTATTTACTTCAATATTTCTAGTATTCTCAACTGTACTTAGTATACCTCCACCACTGTTTAATATCTCAATATATCCCACCTTATTAAGCTTTAAAGGCAGTTCTTTTTCTCTTGAACCAGAATATACCACATGTGTGTGAGGATCTATAAGCCCTGGTGTAACAGTTTTTCCATAGCCCTCAATAACTGTGCTTTCGCTAGTTATATACTCTTTGTACCCATCCCCTTCTCCTACAGCTTTTATTTTGTCATTTTCAATAACTACGTAACCATTTTCCTTTATTTTAGCATCCTTCATCTCTTGGCTTTTTTTTCTATAACTTCCTTGGCAAGTAACTAAGCATTCAATGTTTTTAATTATAATAGTCAATACACTTTCCTCCATTTCACATATAAGCTGTAATAACTATGTTATTACAGCTTATATAAAGTAAGTTTAAAAGTTTTATTCCCAGATTCTTTTTTCTAAAACTTGATCCATTGAAAAATTTTCTATTTGTAAATAGTATTCGGCAGACTGAATTAACGCTTCCATTGGAAGTAACCCAATAACTTCACTTCCTACTACAGAAACACCATAACGCTTTGCTTCCATTTTAACCATTTCAAAAGCTCTATACACCGCTGTTTTTTCATAATTAACTAAGTTCATAGATACTTGTGTTATGTTTCTATCCTCTAATTTCACTCCCATGGCCTTTACAAATCTTAACCCACCACCAAGATGTCTAACTGTTTTAGCAATTTTATCAGCAATATCAAGATTATCAGTACCTAAATTAACGTTAAAAGCTACTAGTGCCACTCTTGCGCCAATGGCTACGCAACCACCTTTTACATTTACTTCAGCTTTACCATAGTCTGGCATCCATTTATCTTCCTTAATTTTTTCAAAGAAACCTTCGTATTGTCCTTTTCTTACCACCGCTAAATTTTCTCTATGAGCTGCAGTGGCTGCTTTTTCATATAGATATACTGGTACATCAAATCTCCTTGCGATCTCACTTCCTACCTTGTTGGCTAGAGCAACACATTCATCCATAGTTACATCACTAATTGGTACAAAAGGCACTACGTCTAAGGCTCCCATTCTAGGATGTGCACCCTCTTGACTAGTCATATCAATATTTTCATAAACTCTTGCTGCCATGTCTAGAATAGCTTCTTCCACTTTTTCCGGTGTTCCAAAGAAAGTAACAACAGTTCTATTATGATCGCTATCTGAGGAATAGTCCAATAATTTTATTCCCTCTTTGTTTCTAACTGCATCGATTATTTTTTCAATTACTTCTTTGTTTCTACCTTCACTAAAATTAGGTATACATTCAACTATTTTTGCCATTTTATTTCCCCCTAAAGCTTATTTTTATTACAGGATCTAAGGTGATTATTAACTAGTGTACTTACACTATTACCTTTACCTTTTGTTCTACTCTTTCCACTATAGATCCATTGTTAATTAAATTTGTAACCTTATCTAATTCAATATACATAACTCTATCTCTTTCCATAAACTCTACATTTTCACGTACAACTGTGTATGCTTCTTTAGTACCTGTGCCTAGTGTGTATCCTTCTCTAAAGTCTATAGCTTGGCAGGCAGCCAAAATCTCAGTTGCTAAAACCCTTTTAACATTTTCAATGATATCTCTGCCTTTTCTAGCTGCTATAGTTCCCATACTTACATGGTCTTCCTGGTTTGCAGAGGAGGGAATAGAATCCACAGAAGCTGGATGTGCTAAAATCTTATTTTCAGACACTAAGGCTGCAGCTGCATATTGAGTTATCATAAATCCTGAGTTTAACCCACCCTCTTTTACTAAAAAAGCTGGTAAATCATTTAGTTGGTAATTAATAAGCCGCTCTAGTCTTCTTTCTGAAATACTAGCCATTTCCGCCATTGCTATGCCTAAAAAATCAAAACTTATTGCCATAGGTTGACCGTGAAAATTACCTCCAGAAATAACATCTCCTTCTTCTGTAACTATTGGATTATCTGTAACAGAATTAATTTCAATTTCAACCTTACTTTTAATGTACTCTACTGCATCTTTACTAGCACCATGAACTTGAGGTATACATCTTAAGGAATAAGCATCCTGCACTCTTATCTCTCCTTGATGAGTTATAAATGTACTTCCTTCAGTGAGGTTTAAAATATTTTTAGCAGTATCTATTTG
This sequence comes from uncultured Clostridiaceae bacterium, assembly GCA_937976175.1. Lineage (GTDB taxonomy): Bacteria > Bacillota > Clostridia > Clostridiales > Clostridiaceae > Clostridium_AD. Next base: position 8,745 of record CALJTN010000234.1, read on the forward strand.
GCCCTTATGAGGCCTTATGCTATGTGTTCTCGGATCAAAGGCATCTTTTACACCTCGTAGTGCCTCCAGACTTAAAGCTGCTGCAATATCACTTATTTTCAGTAAATTTATACTATCATACACAGCTAATGCACCCACTGCGGTCATAGCTTGCGTACCATTTATAAGTGCTAAGCCTTCTTTAGCTGTAAGCTCTATTATTTCTATCCCGGCTTTCTTCATAGCCTCTTCTCCTGGTAGCACTTCACCATTAAATTCAGCTTCTCCCTCACCAATCATTGTAAGAACCATATGAGATAGGGGTGCTAAGTCGCCTGATGCTCCAAGTGATCCCTTTTCAGGTATTATTGGATTAACTCCACTGTTAATCATTGCAATTAATGTTTTAAGTGTACTTAATCTTATTCCGGAATAGCCTTTTGCTAGGGCATTTGCTCTAAGTAACATTATAGTTCTTACAACTTCATTTGAAAAAGCTTTTCCAGCCCCACAAGCATGAGAAATTATTAAATTCCTTTGTAATTGTTTACAATCTTCTCCAGATATAGTCACGTCACTAAATTTACCAAATCCTGTGGTTATGCCATAAATAACTCTACTATTATTTACTATTTCATCTACAATATTTCTAGATTTAATAACTCTTTCTTCAGCCTCTTTCGTTAATTCAACCTTATAACCTTCTCTTGCCACTTTAACTATTTCATGTAAAGTAAGCTCATTTCCATTAATTTGTATTATCGTCATAAGTTTCTGCCTCCTGGTTTACGAATTTTCTTAATATTACTATTATTCTTTATTACCCTACAATAACCCTCTTTAAAATCAACATTAAATATTCTGAATATTTTCAATTAGTTAACGTATTACTAGGGTAAACTGCTACATTACTTTTGTGCTAAAGTATTTTTAAGATGACCTATACTTAATCATTTGTTAATATTATAATGGACACCACAATCATTATGCTTCCAACTATAATTCTAGATGATATAGGTTCCCCCAAAATTAATGTTCCTAGTATCAATGCAACTATAGGCTCAAGCGTACTAAAGATCGCCGCCTTAGAAGGTCCTATAATTCTGACGCCTTCTAAAAAAGCCATTAATGCTACTACTGTAGATATTAAAGCTAATAATAAAATTGACACAAGTCCATAAAAAGAAATCTGCATATTAAAATTCTCTGTAGTTATAGCTAAAATAAACATCACAGCGGCAGATGCACAAGATATATAAAAGGTTAAAACATAACTGTTGATAGCTTTAACTTCTTTAAGCGATGCGCCTAGTACGTATAGTGAATACAGCCCTGCAGCTGTACCTGCTAGTATTATACCTTTTAGATTAAAAGTAACACTGCCCTTATCAATCAAAATATAAATACCTATTAATGAAATGCCCAAGGAAAGACTTTTTCTAGCATATACCTTTTCTTTATAAAATACATAAGACAATAGTGTAACCATAGCTGGATATGTATAAAAAATCATAGTTGCCATCCCAATACTTATATAATTGTAGGACATAAATAAACTACAAGCAGTAAGTGCAAATCCAAATACACCTATAATTAATACTATAAATAATTGCTTTCTCTCTAATTTCATAGATATGCCTTTAGACTTTAAATAACACAGAAGCATGATTGTTGCAAAAAAGAACCTAAGTAGCAGGGCAGTATATGTATTTGCGCCTCCTCTATAGGATAATTTGGCCAGGATAGGCATAATACCAAAAGCAATAGCAGATAACATAATAAATAAAATACCTTTTATTTTTTCCATGGTAACCCTCCTTGTTTTCACATGATAATAACTACTAGAATTGTACCATTTTTGTATGAATTTTTCATTATTATATTATAAATATTGTAAGTAATGGTTTTATATAATTCATAGCACAATAAAAACCCTATGACTTCATATGCAGTCATAGGGTTTTTTAAAATTCATTTAAAATGCATTTTTTTCAGTACTCTCGGTATAAGCATTATTCCACGTATTTAAAAATACATAATCTCTTACATCCTTTTTATGATTATGTTCTTTAGTCTCAGCAATTTCACCAATTGGAGTTATTGCCACTACTTTATAATTTTGCGGAATGGACAGTGTTTTTTTAATAATATTTTCATCAACTGCCGCAATCCAACAAGTTCCATAACCTTCATTAGTGGCTGCTAAAACAAAATGTTCCATAGCTATGGCACTGTCCACTAAGTAATACTCTCTGTTTTCTACCTCTCCAGAATCATCTGGATCTGCTACTACAACCGCTGTCATTGGTGCATCTATTATTGACTGCGATGCTGAATTATCCTTATTCATTATAGATTTAGAAATTTGGTCTAACTCTGTTTGCTCGTCGACTAGGATAAATCTATAAGCAGTATTGTTTTTCCATGAAGGTGACATCATAGCCGCATTAATCATTCTAGCTAACTTATCTGAATCTATTGGAGTTTTTTTAAACTTTTTAATACTTTGTCTGCTTTTCACTACGTCATAAAATTGCATATAATCACACTCCTTTAATTTTAGTATGTGTAATTGTTGCACAAATAATGTAGCTATTTCTTCACAATTTTTTCTTTAAATACCTGCCACAAGTATATGAATTCTTCAATTTTAAAAAAATATACTAGAGCAAAATATAATGTGATTCCTACAGTTGCACATATAAGTAAAATTAAGAAATTTACTATAAAAGCTGAAGTCATGTTCATTATAAACATTTCTTTAATAAGATACACTACCACTCCCATAATAATAGATGCTATGGTTATCTTCCCTAAAGTTTTAAGCATAGAACTAAAAGCAATTCCCTTAAACTTTTTATTTATTTTAAATAACAACATTAAGGTAATAACTACAGCTGAAATTGATGAAGATAGTGTTAGTCCGGGCACTGACATATGTTTATATAAAGCAGCACTTAGAGTAATATTTACTACCACACCCACAATACTATATATCATTGGTGTCTTAGTATCCTTTGCAGAGTAAAATGCCCTATTTACCACATCTCTTATTCCATAAGCTATCATGGTGGGAGCGTAGAATACTAAAGCTGTAGAAACTAATTTCACATCTTCCAATGTAAATTTCCCTCTTAGAAACAGCGCGCTAATTAAAGGTTCTCTTAATATGACTATAGCAAGAGCTGCTGGTATCATAACTAAATTTATTATATTAATGGATTTCACTAAGGATTTTTTATATTCCTCATGGTTATTTTGAGCTATAAAAGTAGCTAA
>CALJTN010000235.1 GCA_937976175.1 uncultured Clostridiaceae bacterium
AAATAAAAATATCAATAATTAACTCTAAATCTCATTTATTTTCTTTATACAAACTTATTTTTGCTTTCATTTATATTAAATTGATTTTATGATATAATTGAGCTGAAAATTAATTTGAAAAAGTAGTTTATAATAAAATAAAAATATAGTGAGTAGGGTGAAGTAAATGATTTTTATATTAAGCATTATAATATCTTTTTTATGTGGTTCAATCCCAACAGGATATTTGATTACCAAAAGGCTATATGGAATTGATATAAGAAGTAAAGGTAGCGGAAATATAGGTTCAACAAATGTGAAAAGAATTGCAGGGACTAAAATATCTATTATTACTCAAATAGTAGATGTTTTAAAGGGTATGATTCCGGTGCTTATAGCAATATACTTGGCAAAGATAATAATATTACCAGTATCTACAAATGCTTATCTCGCTATTATTGCTATAGCAACAATTTTAGGCCATGATTATACACCGTTTCTTTCATTTAATGGGGGAAAGGGCGTAAATACAACTATGGGGGCATTTGTTTTACTTGCACCTATTGGAACTTTAATGGGAGTTGCAATTTATTTTATCATGCGTTTGTTTACAAAAATTGTGTCTATTAGATCTATTGCAATAGGAATAACCATACCAACTCTATCTATTATTATGAAATTGCCTGTTGAAATAATAATTTCTTCTGTAGCAGCCTGTATTTTAATGATATTTAGACATAAAGATAACTTAATTAGACTTATAAATAAACAGGAAAAATAATATTAAATAGCCAAAACCATATTTATACTATAAAGTTGTTGATGGAGCGAAACAAGGAAGCCTTGAAATTAATTTCTAGGCTTTTTTCATTTAAAGAATCTAGTATTGCTATAATTTATAAAATTCACTTAAATTATAGCAAAAATCTTAACTTAATATCAGAAAAACGAATGAAAACATTTACAAACTTGCAAAAATAGTTGAAACTTTTAATGAAGTATGATAAGTTAGTAATAATTTATTTTTAACAAATGAAAATCAGTAAGTAAAAGAGGAGAGTTAAGATGGATAAAAACAACAAAAAAAGAGAGACCTTTTCCTCGGGAATGGCTATATTTTTTGCAACACTGGGTTCAGCAGTAGGTTTAGGTAACATTTGGAAGTTCCCTTATTTAACAGGTGAAAATGGTGGAGGAGCATTTGTATTTGCGTATTTGATATGTGTTCTTCTTTTGGGGATTCCTGTAATGATAGCGGAATTTTACATGGGTAGAACAACCAGGAAAAATGTTATCGGTGCGTTTGAGAAATTGAAGGCTAAAAGAATTTGGAAAAGCGTAGGTTATATGGGGATTTCGTCAGCTTTTTTAATTATGTTTTTTTATAGTGCGGTAGCAGGATGGGTTTATTCTTATGTGTTTAAAGCTTTAACAGGTACTTTTTCACAGCTCTCAACAAAATCAACAGCTGAGGCTGTTACCTTCGTAAATGCTCAATTTAATAACACTACAGATACTTTAATGCCACCTATTATATGGCAGTTTATAGTTATGGTAGTTGTGTCAACTATTCTTATAGCGGGTGTTAAAAAGGGCATAGAAAAGGTTACAAAAACTTTAATGCCATTATTATTTATATTAATTATAGCTTGTGGTGTAAGAGCACTTATGTTACCAGAAGCATCTACAGGACTAAAGTTTTTGTTTAGTGTTGATTTTTCTAAATTAACTAAGCCGGTTATAGTAACAGCGCTGGGATTAGCTTTCTTTAAACTTTCAATTGGTATGGGAACAATGATTACTTACGGAAGTTATTTTACTGAAGATAATAATCTCTTAGGCACTTCTGCAAAAGTTGCTTTATCAGATACATTAGTATCATTATTAGCAGGTATAGCGATATTTCCAGTAGTATTTCAATTTGGAATGGAGCCCTCAGGAGGTCCAGGGCTTTTATTTAAAACTATACCTCTAGCATTCTCTAAAATGCCATTAGGCAATCTGCTTCTTATTGCATTTTTTATATTAACTTCCATTGCTGCAACAACTGCAATGATATCAATAGTTGAAGTTATAGTAGCCTTCTTAAGTGAAGAAAAGAAAATAAATAGAACAACTGCAGTGGTACTTACTACTGGAACAATATTTATAGTTGGAGCTTTAACGGTACATTCTCGTAGTTTGCTTGGACAAGTTCCTGTACTTGGAAAAAACTTTTTTGACTTATTTGATTATATATCTTCAAACATATTACTTCCATTAGGTGGATTATTAATAGCAGTTTTCATAGGATATGTTATTAATAAAAATGATTTATGTAAGGAACTTTCAAATAATGGTGCTATTAAAAATGAGAAACTGGTATCCATAGTACGATTTATATTAAGATATATTGCACCAGTACTGCTTATGATAGTTTTCCTCAGTTCTATTGGAATAATTTAATTTTAGCAACACCTATGAATTTCTAATCTTTTTAAATACAACCATCAGTAAGGCTTCGGAGTTAACCTCCGGGCCTTTTGTTATTTTAAAAAACAATGAATATACTCTTAAAAAGAGTATATTCTTAAATTTATTTTAATATAAAGTAAAGATAGATTAATAACAAAAATTAAGTGGGGGAATTAGATTAATGAACCAAGAAGGATGTCCACTTACAGAAGTTAAGGATTACACTGCAAGGAGACTTGCAGCGGATGTGGAAGGGATGGTGAAAAACCAAAGTACTAGTAAGATAAATGCTATCTGGCTTGAAGTAACAGGGTGCTCTGGAAATATTATTTCGCTACTTAATAGTGAGAATCCTGACTTGTATAATATTTTAAGGTCTATTATAAATTTTACTTTTAGTAATATGCTAATGGGAGCAGAAGGAGAGTTTGCCTTCGAGAGGTTTTTAGAAACACTAGATACGGAATTTATACTGCTGGTAGATGGCGCAGTTTCAACAAAGGAAAATGGCCTTTATACTATAGTAGCAAATTATAAGGGGAAAATGATTACAGCTTTAGAGGCAATAAAAATGGCTGGAGAAAGAGCAAAATATGTGGTGGCAGTAGGAACTTGTGCCTCTTATGGAGGTATTTCCGCGGCGAAGCCAAATCCATCAGAGAGTAAAAGTGTACAGGAGGTTTTAGCTCGTTCAGTAATTCGACTACCAGGTTGTCCTTGTCACCCAGATTGGGTAGTAGGTACTATAGCGCACTTAGTTGGTTATGGAGTTCCAAAGCTTGATGATGAAGGAAGACCGCTTCTTTTTTATGGAGTTACAATTCATGATAACTGCACAAGAAGGGGATTTTTTGATAAGGGTATCTTTGCGGAAAAATTTGGAGAGGAAGGGTGTATGTTTAAGGTGGGTTGCAGGGGACCGGTTACAAGAACTGATTGTCCAAGAAGAAAGTGGAATGGCTACGTAAATTGGCCTATTGGAAATAATACAAACTGTATTGGTTGTTCGCAGCCATATTTTCCAGATGGAATGGCACCATTTGTGAGGTATTAGGAGGGACTATGGGAAATATAATTACTATTGATCCAGTCACCAGAATCAGTGGGTTTTTAGAAATTAAAGCGGAGGTAGAAGAAAATATAATTGTAAAAGCCAATGCTAGCGGGTTAATGTTTAGAGGATTTCAAAAGATGCTGAAAGGAAGATCTCCTTTAGACGCAGTGTATTTTACAGAAAGAATTTGTGGTATATGTTCTACAGCTCATGCTATGGCTTCTTCACTTGCCCTAGAAGATGCATTAAATATAACAGTCAGTTTAAATGATAGCTATCTTCGAGATATTATGCATGGCTTTGAATTTCTGCAAAATCATTTAAGACACTTTTATTTACTTACTATGCCAAGCTATGTGAAAATATCTAGTATGAAATTAGTGGGTGATCAAGAGTATAGTGACTTTAGGCTCCCAGAGAAAATGAATAAAACAATAGAACAGCACTATGTGGAAAGTATTGAGTTTAGCAGATTAGCACACCAGGGCTTGGCGATTTTAGGAGGCAAGGCCCCTCATAACCATGGGATTTTTGTAGGTGGTGTTACTGTAAATATAGATGCATACAAATTAGAAAAGGTAAAATCCATTATTAAAAGTATTAAGGCTTTTGTTACAAGTGTAATGAAAGAAGATGTAGAAACTATTGCTAAGTTCTATGCTGACTATTTTGAAAAGGGAAAATCATACCCTTATTTTATGAGCTTTGGTGTTTTTGATAGATATAAGGAGGTGGAACTCACTTATGTTAAAGCAGGTGTAATGAAGGAGGGCGTTTTATATCCTTTAGAGGCTAGCAGAATTACAGAACAGATTTGTTATGCTTGGTATAAAACTGATGAAGCGTCAGAGGAAGTGGATTTATCTAAGTCTGATGCTTATACCTTTATTAAGGCACCAAGATATTCAGACTTGCCAATGGAAGTTGGGCCTTTAGCACGGTTAATAATTAGTGGAGAATACACAGGCGGGAATTCTTGTATGGATAGAAATATTGCAAGAGTTCTAGAAACAGAAAAAATACTTGGTATTATTGAAAAGCTGGCTGACAGGGTGGAACTTATAACAAATAGTCAAAAGGCTTATAAGATACCAGAAAGGGCTCATGGTGCAGGCCTCATAGATACTACTAGAGGTGCTCTAGGACATTGGGTTCAAATAGAAAATCAGGTTATTAAGAATTACAATATAATCACTCCTACCGTATGGAACCTCTCTCCTAAAGATGTAATAGGTTTACCAGGAGTTGTAGAAAGAGCTTTGATTGGGTCTACAATAAATAATATTAAGAAGCCTGTGGAGATTGGACGCATTGTAAGATCCTTCGACCCTTGTGTATCTTGTGCTACTCATCTAATAGGAAGTGAAGGTGAAACAAAGGTAGTAGAGGTTTTAGTATGAGCGTGAAGGTTATTGCTATAGGAAATATATTAATGAAAGATGATGCTATAGCAATTGAAGTAGTAAAAGACATAGAGGAAGAACTTTTAGAAAAGGGTATTGAAATTATTTATGGAGAAACAGATTTTGAGTATTGTATTTCCATGACAAGAGAAGAGGACTATATTTTTATTTTAGATGCTGCACACTTTGGGAAAAAACCTGGCGAAGTTACTTTTTTACCCCTTAATAAATTTTCATCTACAAAGGTCGGATATACCCAACATAGTTGTAGTTTTTTAGACTTATTAAAGCTTTTTTATCCTCATATTCAGGGAGAAATATGTGCAATTGAAATTGCGGAAGTTGAGTTTGAGTTTGGTTTAAGTCCTTTGTTACAAGAAAAATTGAAGGATATTTCCGAAAAAATTCTTAGTAAAATAGAAAGTGTTATAGAGGTGAATAAATGAAGAGCGAATATAGAATAAGAACAATGATTTATCAGTTTCAAAAGGAACTTTGTTATTATAGCCAAGTACAGCTTTTAGCTACTTGCCCTTATGAGAAATCCCATTATGAAAGATTAATTATAGCACGAACTGAAGAACTAATTAATTTTATGAAATATGCTCCAAACACATCTACTGAAAGAAATGGTACCTTTGAGAGGCAGAAAGAATTTACTTTAGAAGAATTAGCTACTTATGATGGAACCAGTGGAAGAGCTGCCTATGTAGCTATAAATGGAACTGTATATGAGCTTAGCAGAGAAGCTACTTGGGGCGGGGGAACTCATTTTGGATTATATGCAGGGAAAGATTTAAGTGCTGAGTTTACGGGTTGTCATAAGGGGATGTTTCAAATATTAAGTAAACTTCCTAAAGTAGGAATATTAAAAAAATAAAGTAAAGAGGTGTATATAGTATGCATGATACTATCTTGTTAAATAAGATTTCTGAGGCAGTAAGCCAAGTATGTGAAGCTAGTAATATTAAAAAGGTAAATAGATTAGCTGTGGTTGTAAATCACGGAAGTCATGTTGATGAGCATAATCTTTATGAGCATCTTCAAAATGCTGTGGGGAAATTAATTGGAGAATGGACTGAAATTAAGTTAGAGCGAGAGGATATACATCATCAAACCGCCATTCTTCATAGCATTCAAGGAGAAAAAGGTGAATATTAGAAATGAAAATACTGAGGAGCTACATTATAAGATAAAAATTTATGGTATTGTACAAGGGGTTGGATTTAGACCCTTTGTATATAAAAAAGCTAAGGATTTTCAAATCAGTGGTTGGGCTCAGAACGTTGGTGGAGCTGTAGTTATTGATTGTGCGGGTATAAGGAATAACGTAAAACAATTTATATCAGATATTCTAAAGGAGCCACCTTGCCTTGCAAAGATAGAGAAGGTTAAGTGTACTTTTATAAAAAATGGGATGACTTTGGATGCAGAGACGGGCAGCAGTTTTATAATTTAAAAAAGTACTAATGATAAAAATCAAGTGAAATTTATTTCTCCGGATGTAGCCATTTGTCCTAAGTGTTTAGAGGATATTGAGAGGCAAGGCACTAGTCGGTATAGATATGCTTTTACAAATTGTACGGAGTGTGGTCCTAGGTATTCTATTATTAAAGCTTTGCCCTATGATAGAGATTATACCACTATGCAAGCTTTTACCCTGTGCAAGGATTGTCAAAGTGA
>CALJTN010000236.1 GCA_937976175.1 uncultured Clostridiaceae bacterium
TATTCTTATAAAAGAAGGATATTTCGATGTTATCTAAAGCTTCAATAGAATATACCTCTTCAGAATATTGTACTAAAGGCTCATAATCTGTTTTATGACTAAAAACCATTTTTCCTGGAAATTCATTTTCTTTAATTCTTATAGTAATTGTTATTTCTCCTTGTCTTTCAAGGTTCTTAAACAATTCTTGAATACTTATGGCATCATTTAAATTCTCATGTTTTTTCAAGTAATTCACTCCCCAATTTTACAGCAAATTCTGTAGATATTTTAATGCTATAACTCCTCTGTAATTCCTATTTTCAGAACCAATATATAACATGTAATCTATAAATAATTTACATGTATACTACATTATATTATAAATTAACAAGTTATTCTATTATTTATTACAAAAATATAGATTCGTGTAAAATTATCTCATTTAAGGTATTGACATACTTTTAATTCTTCAGTATTTATCTTAGTTCTAAATCATCAATTAGCAAACAACTATCTCCATTTATTATTATGTACCCCATATTCATAAGATAAATTGGAAGCAAAAATCTATACAAATACTCAAAACTCAAATCTTCACACAATTACTTCAGCGTTATCATATTTGTACTGACTCTCTGCTTTCGTCTTGACTTGATTTGAGGAAACATTTCAAGAAAAAGTTTATAATTCCCCTAATAAAAACAAGCTCCTTTCAGTGCAATGCACTAAAAAGAGCTTATCCAAAATAAAATATAATGAACGTTATTCATTAAAACGATATTACACCTAAAGTAGCTAAGATATTTGTTATAACTATTAATAATGGGAAAGACATTGCAGTTCTAAAAAGAAATACTTTGGTTACATCCCAAAAGCTTAAGCCAATTTTACTTCTAGCCAAAATCATTCCAGTTTCAGACATAAATACTAACTGGGTAAATGCTAATACACCAATAAAAAATCTTGAGGCTTCAGAAACCGATGTACCGATAAATAAAGCTGGTAAGTACATATCTGCAAATCCAGCAACCGATGCTGGTGCCATAACTGCTGCCACTTCATTGCTGTACCCTATCCAAGTATAGAAATATACCAGTGGTGCACTAATGATACTGAAAAACTGGGTATATTCTGCCACTACCAAAGATAATGTTCCAACCGCCATAATAATAGGTAAGAAGCCAACGTATATGTTAACAATATTTTTTAACGCCTGAATCGTTACTTCGTAAATTTTGGCATCTCCTGCCTGCTTTATTGCAGATTCATATGAATGCTGAAAAACAGTTTTACCTTTTGGAATCTCAATTATACTAGGAGTTACCCCTTCATAATAAGTTGGTGGAAATTTCTTAAGTGGCATTCTAGATGTAATAAAAGCCAATATAACAGTTACTAATGCAATAGATCCATAAAATATTGGGAAAATATGCCCAAACCCTAGCTCTTCAGCTACTGCAGAAGCAAATGCTATACCTACAATAGAAAAACTGGTTGCAATTATATAAGCTTCTCTTCTATTATAGTATCCTCTTTGATATTGGTTATCCGTTACCACAATACCAATTGTACCATCACCAACAAAGGATGCAATGGCATCGATAGTTGAATAGCCTGGTACTTTAAACAACTTTTTAACTATAGGACCTAATAAAATACCTATAAATTCAACAATACCAAAATGTGTTAATAAAGGAAGGGCAATAATACCTACAAAGAATGTTATATAAAGTGTGGTTAAAAGACCACCATCTCCTGCCATTAGCCCGCCAGTATTGCCATCTAAAATCATACCTGCAAACTCATAGTTTTGAAACCAATTATTAATCACCATAAGATATAAAAATGAGCCAACTACCCTTAATATAACATTTAAAGGTGATGCTTTGAATACAGAATTAACAAACTCATTTTTTGAAGAATAAAATGTAAAAAGTATAGTTGCAATTAACACAACCCATGCACAAATAACAGTGAAACCAATAAATGAATCAAGCATATTGCCTGTAACAAAATTTACTATATGGGATATAGCAATCTTACTTTCTCCATTAATATTAAAAGGCATTAGAAAAAAAATAAAACCAAAAATCGATAAAAATACAAACTTTAACTTATTTATCATACTTACAAACCTCCATTTTGTCTTAACTACGGTGCACATTTTCTAGAATAACATATGCCCAAAAGTGTTGCAATAGGTTTTTGCATATTTAGTCTATATTTTGTATATATATTCGATTCATCCTATAAAGTTTTTCCAGTAATACTACTCTTAGGTTCTTTTAAATCATAATATATGTTTAAAATATCTTGAATTTTACAATTTTTCATATTTGTATATTAGTAACATGTTAAATTAAATGTAGTATCTATGGCAAACCTTACACCAATGGTATCTATAGTATCTAATGCATTTGATGTGAGTATAACATTAGTAGGAAACAATTCTTCACCTATTTGCAAATGGGTATTTAGAATAATAAATAAGCCGGTTAATCCAGTATGACCTTATGAATCAAGGTGATTTTTAAATGGTTTGCATAAAGCTATTTATAAATAATTATGCAAACCCATCTATCTTTTTATACCTTTTTCCCTTATTAGCAAAGGTGCACAATGCACTTCATCCAAAAAAAAGATTAAAAACCCTTTTTGTAAAAAAGGATTTTTAATGGCTGAGTAGTAACTATATTTTTATTACCTTTTATCTTCTAATATATTCCCATTTAATCTTTGAGCAAGCCTTGTATTCCTTTGAGTAGATTTTTTGTTCCTCACTGCAATGCCAACAGCTTTCTTTGTACCAACTAGAACCATAATCTTTTTTGCCCTTGTAACACATGTATATAAAAGATTTCTCTGAAGCATCACATAGTGCTGAATAGTAAAAGGGGATATTACAATTTTATACTCACTGCCTTGGCTCTTATGGACTGTTGTAGCATAAGCAAGTACAACCTCATCAAGCTCTGTTGAATCATAATTTATCTGGTTACCATCAAAAATTATGACAAGAGTTTTTTCTTCCAAATCTATACTTTCAATACTTCCGATATCTCCATTAAAAACATTTTTATCATAGTTGTTCTTTACCTGCATAACTTTATCCCCTGTTTTATAAATAGTGCCCCCATATTTTATAAAAATATCCGATTTGTTAAGAGCTTCCTGCAATATAATGTTAAGATTATGTGCTCCTGTTTCACCTCTCTGCATAGGACATAATATCTGAATATCGTTAATAGGATCAACCTTATAAAAATTCGGAAGTCTTTTTATACAAAGCTCTTTGATTGTCTGGACCACTTTCAAAGGGTCATCCTCTTCTATGAAGAAAAAGTCACTTAAGCGACCTCCTTTAAGATCAGGAAACTCTCCATGGTTAATTTTATGAGCATTTGTAATTATACTACTTCCCTGGGCTTGACGGAATATCCTTGTAAGCTTTACCACATTAACTATACCTGAATCAATTATATCCTTCAGTACATTTCCAGCTCCTACCGATGGTAATTGATCAATATCACCAACAAGTATTACAACGGTCTCATTAGGTACTGCTTTCATTAAATTGTACATTAGTACTATATCAACCATAGATGTTTCATCAATAATAAGCACATCGCATTCTAGTAGATTGTCGGCATTTCTCTGATAACCTTCAGGCGGCTTAAATTCAAGTAATCGGTGAATAGTTTTCGATTCCATACCGGTTGCTTCCGACATTCTTTTTGCTGCTCTACCTGTGGGTGCTGCAAGAAGTATCCTTGCTCCAATTTTTTGAAATACTTTTATAATAGCCAAAGTTGTTGTTGTTTTACCTGTACCAGGTCCACCAGTCAGTACCATAAATTTTGAAGTTGCTGCTTTATTAATAGCTTCATGCTGTATTACATCATAGGTAATTTTTTCTTCTTTTTCTAGGCTATTAATAATAGCCTGCACATCTGTAGAATGGTATATGCTCTTAACTGAGATAATTTCGTTTATTCTTCTAGCTACGCCAAGCTCACTAAAATAGAACGTAGGAAGAAAAATACATTCTCCTTCATCCTTTATAACGGTCCTTTCTTCAATTACCTTTTCAAGTGTAGAATCAATTAACATCTTTTCGAGTTCTAACATTTTTTCAGTTTCTTCAAGGAGCTGTTCCCTTGTTGCATAACAATGACCATCATTAGACAGCTCATTTAAAACATAAACTATGCCAGCCCTACATCGTTCATAAGAATTTTTATCAAAACCCATCTGCATTGCAATTTTATCAGCAGTCTTGAAGCCAATGCCCCATATATCATCAGCTAGTCTGAAAGGGTTAGCTGTTACAATTTCTACACTTTTATTCCCATATGTCTTATAAATCTTTACAGCATAAGCAGTTGAAACTCCCTTACTCTGGAGAAAAAGCATTACATTCTTAATTTCTTTCTGATCCTGCCATGCCTTTTTAATAATTTCAACCCTTTTCTTTCCGATTCCATCAACCTCTATAAGATAATCCGCTTGCTCTTCTAATACTCTCAAAGTATCTTCTTTGAAACGGCTGACTATTCGTTTTGCAAAAGCAGGCCCAATGCCTTTAATAAGTCCGCTACCCAAGTATTTTTCAATACCCGCTACTGTAGCTGGAATTGTTTCTCGATAATCCTGAGCTGCGAATTGTTTGCCAAATTTACTATCCATCTTCCATTGACCCTTTGCACGTATAATAGCCCCCACATTAACTGCAGCAAGGTTGCCAACTACAGTAACAAGGTCAGAATATCCCTTAGATTTTATTTTAATAACACAGAATCCATTTTCTTCATTCTCATATGTAATTCTTTCTACTATACCGCCTATGTATTCCATTATTCATCCATCCTATGAATATTTTTTGACACATTGTATTATTTCTTCTGCATATAAAATCTTTCCTTCAACTTAAATAGAGCAAGTAGTGGTCCTTGTGCATAACTTTCATTCTTATATGTTTTTTTCAATTCAAAGTATTTATCATATATAATTGGGATTACATCCTCATTAGCTATAAATCCAAGAGCTATACAAATCATAGATACTGCATAAGGGTTTCTTACATTATCTAAAATTTCAAGTAGTTCTTTTGAATAGTTTTTATTACATTGTGGAATTATCTTAGCTGCGTGCTCTATAAATACAGAATTTCCACTATTAACAAGCATATCAATTATTCTATGAAGCAATTCGTCTTCATTCTCTAAAACCTTCTGATACAAAATCCCATAATTTAAACTGTCGCACTTTCCCCTCATAGCCTTAAGAATTAATTCAGTGTTTGATTCATTTTTTAGTATATTTGCTTCTTCTTTAGCTCTATCAGCAATATTAACAACAAACTCTCTAGCCATTTCACTTAACTGTGGCATTTCAATTACTGAGTAAACAAGTTTTTCTGCACTCATTTCTTTAAATCCATTTTCATTAAAGAAATTCTTATTTAACATATTTTTATACATGTGTTAATTCAACCCCTTATTGAATCTGATTTCAGAATAAGACCCTTCAAAGGAATCCTCAATTCCCCAGCATCCTACGTCCTTCGTGTTTGCGATTGCAGCTTCAAGTCTGTTTTTGAAATACTCGAATAAACCAACACTATTCTTTTTATTTATAATATTCACTACCTTATCATAAGCTTCAAATAAATAGTCCACCATATTTTCGCTAATATCACCATATTCATCAATAAATTCTACACCCATTTCTACTGAAAACAGCATTAAATCAATAATTTGCTTGTCATCCTTTGAAATCGACTTAAAGTCTGCAATTATTTTTTGAACAATAGATACTCG
>CALJTN010000237.1 GCA_937976175.1 uncultured Clostridiaceae bacterium
ATGTTCGCAAACCTTATGAAAGGTCTCCAGATACAATTACAAATGATGTAAAACAGTTTATCCTTGATTGCTTTAAAGCAGATAAGGATGAACACCTTAAAAAGCAAAAACATACTGCAAAGCGTATTTTTGACCGATTAGTTGAGGAAAAAAATTTCTTAGGTGCAGAATCTACCATTCGCAAAGCTGTGAAGAGCTTAAGGAAAGACCAATCAGTACCACCTCAAGTTAATGTACCACTTTCATATGAACCAGGCGAAGCAATTCAGATTGATTGGGGTGAAGCTACCGTTTATATCAATGATGAAAAAACTAAGCTCTATACGTTCTGTGGAAGACTCTGTTATAGCTATGATATATTTGTTCAGGTATTTAAGACCGCCAACGAAGAATCTTTTCTTGAAGCGTAGCAGCTTATGTTTAGTTTCTTTGGTGGTATCCCTATTTATAGCATAATAATTAATCGCTTACAGAATATCTATAGAAAGCGGAGATTTTGAAAGTAAATTACAAATTTAATAACTATATTTGATGCCTAAATTATTTGGGAGTAAAATAAACTTGCAAATAAACCCTTAAAATGATACACTTATAAACGTTATAGCAAGGATTAAAGCTTAATAATCAAGGGGGAAAAGATGGACGCAAACCAATTAAATGGACAACATTATGAGGAGGAAATTGACTTAAGGGAACTAGTTTTAATCTTATGGAAACAAAAAAATATTATCATAAGCACTACGCTTATAGCAGCTATTTTAACAGGCTTATTCAGTATGTTTGTACTCTCACCTGTTTATCATACAAAGTTAAATATAGTCATAAATATGCCTCAAGTTTACAATACAAGATATGGAGAGTATACTTTACCTATTACAACGAATGAACAATATATAAATTTGATTACAAGTAATGATGTACTTATTAATACGATTGAAGGCATGGGATATAATGCGAGTGAAGTATCTATAGATAATTTAAAAGGAAGAATATCTATAGGTCAAAGTAGTGCAAAAGCAGGTACTGTACAAAACAGTTTTGAGATAATAGTATCAGCAAATAATCCACAAGAATCTTTGAAGCTTGCTCAAACATTATATGATAATTACATAGAATTTCTAAATGTAATGACCAAAGAAAGAGCTATAGGCTATTATTATAATAACTTCAGTATTGAACTGAAAAAAGCACAAATGTTACTAAAGAGTAATCAGGAACTTTTAAAGAAGAATGAAGAATTATTGGCACAGATTCCTCAGACGATTAATCAAAAAGAAGCGATGAGAGAGATTCAAGGGGTAATGAGTAATACGAGTAATTATGTAGTTCTTGAAAATATAATTAACCCTAATTATACTCGAGTGGAAAATGATATAATCGTACTTAAACAGGCTATAAATACGATACAAGACTCCATAAGACTTTACAATGAACATTTAGAAGAAATTGATAAAGAAAAGCAAGCTATTGCAAAATACTACGAAGCTGGTAAAGTTGGAAAACTTGAATCAAGTATAATTGGTGTAGTAAAGACGAGTGTTTATTTACCATCGCCACCTGTAGCACCAACTCAAAAATCAAGTCCTAGAAATGCACTGAATGTTGCAATCGGAATAGTGCTTGGTGGTATGTTAGGCGTGATGATAGTTTTTATAAAAGAATGGTTAAAAAAAGATTAGTTTAAACTAATGATTCTCCTTATAAGTAAGGCATATAAACTTAATAAGTATAAATACACACAGTGTTAGACTGCAAGTGAGTAAGCTGCGTATGAGAGATGTGAGTACTATAGGAGAACTTTGTGAAAAAATCAAACAAAACACCTTTACCACTAACCCAAAAAAGAATAGTAGTGAAGTAAAAAGTATAGAAAAAACTTCTTTTATTTTAAATATGTCAAAAGAGAGCAACAGTAAAGCACTAACTAAAAAAGCAATGGGCGCGGCTAATAAAAAAAGGCAAATGAGTATAGGCATAAGAAGTAGAATAGGTATAGCATGATTCATCATAAAATTCCTTTCTAAGTATTTTTTATTTAAAGAGTATAACCTAATATTCACCTAAGTAAACAAAAAGGAATCAACCTCAGTCAAGAGAGTTGATTCCTTTTTGTCTTAGATGGCGGTACAATAAGATTTAGCGTGAGTACTAGAAGAATGATCTATTTGATAGGTGGGAACAATACTAGCAATACACAACTTGAGAGTCTCAGGGTCATGAATACTACCCCACAGGGTGTCAAGTTGTTTGCTAAGTTCATCAAATGATAATTGGAGAGGTTGTGCGACAAAGATTCTATCACATTCTGTCTTTTGAAGGCCTTCTTCATCCATGAGAAGCTCTTCAAAGAGTTTTTCACCTGGTCTAAGTCCAGTTATTTTAATATCAATATCTTTTCCAAGCTCTAAGCCAGATAGTTTGATAAAGTTTTTGGCAAGATCCATAATTTTAACAGGGTCTCCCATATCCAGTACAAAGATTTCCCCGCCTTTAGCAAAGCTCATAGCTTGTAGGATAAGTCTTACAGCTTCAGGAATAGTCATAAAGTATCTAATAATCTCTGCATGTGTTACGGTAAGAGGACCACCAGCATCTAGCTGTCTTTTGAAAAGGGGAATAACACTGCCATTGCTCCCAAGCACATTACCAAATCTGACAGCAGCAAATTCTGTACAAGAAGGTTCTAGGCTGAGGGATTGTATAATCATTTCGCAGATGCGCTTGGTAGCACCCATTACATTGGTTGGATTAACAGCTTTATCTGTCGAGATAAGAATAAACTTTTTAACTTTAAACTCTTTAGCAAGTAGAGCCGTATTAAGTGTTCCAAATACATTGTTTTTAACAGCTTCCTCAGGACTTGTTTCCATAAGCGGTACATGCTTGTGGGCTGCAGCATGAAATATAATATCTGGATTGTACTTTTCTATCACTTGTCTAAGCTTCTGGGGGTCACGTACAGAGCCAATAATCACTTCTAAGGAACTAGTGCCAATACCTTTTTGCATAAGTTCATTTTGAAGGTCATAAGCATTATTTTCATAAATATCAAAAACAACAAGCCTTTTAGGTTTAAAGCTTATGATTTGTCTGCAAAGCTCAGACCCTATAGAGCCACCACCACCAGTTACCATAACAGTATGATCTTCTACATAGGTCATAACCCCCGTGTTATCTAGGACGATCTCTTCTCTTCCAAGAAGGTCTTCAATACTTACAGCGCGTATATTCTTCAGGCTAAGCGATGCATCTACTGCTTTAGTAAGAGGTGGTACAATCTTGAGCTTGCAGTTTGTTGTATTACAGATCTTAAGAATTTGTGAGATACGTTTTTTTGAGGCAGAAGGAATTGCAATAATGATTTCATCAATGAGCCATTTTGAAGCAAGTGTTGGAATAGCCTCTATAGTTCCTCGTACAGGGACACCATGAATGCTCGCATGTTGTTTGCGATTATCATCATCAACAGCTAGCACAATCTCATTAGAACTTTGAAATGCTTTTTGAAGTTCTTTGATAATCATAGAACTGGCTTCTCCAGCACCTATAATCATAATACGTTTTTTATGTACAGCAGTATCTCTATTAAAAAGCATACTTAAAGATAAGTCATCATGATTTAAAATTCTATATAGGATACGAATGGCAATACGTGAACCTGCCATAAAGATCAGTATAATAAGAAGATAAATAATATATACCGAACGAGGCAAAAGGTTCCCTGTCATAACGCCAAAGCCTAAACAGCCTGCCGAACCTATAAGTATGGCTGTACCTAGCTGAAGAAGTTCTTTGGTACTTGTATACTGCCAAAGAATGCGATAAATCTTAAACAGCATAAACACGGAAATCTGTATAAGTGGCATAATGAGGATGCTATTTTTATAGGCAGTTAAGAAATGAGGTGGAATATTAAAGTCTACCCGTAGCCACAATGCCAGAAAAAAAGCTAGGTTAATCAAAATAGCATCTATTAACATTAAAATAATTTTGTAACGTTTCATTAAATAAGTCATCTCCGATTCTATGTAAAATAAGTATCTCTTAAATTTTATCATACTAAGCCTCAGAACAAAAGTGTTTATATTTAAGATAACTTGCAATAATGCATTGAAATCATGGTAAATATTGTATATACTAAAATGAAGTACAGGTTAGGGAGGTTATTATGAGGAAAACAAAAATTTACAAAACTTTATGTCTTACATTAGGACTGGGCATTGCCTTATCAAGTGTTATGTTACAAGCTGCAAGTATTACTAAAACTTTAAAGGCCGTTTATAATAATATAGCCATATCTTATAATGGTCAGATTAAAAAATTAAGTACAGAACCTTTTATGGTGAATGGTACAACTTATGTGCCGCTGCGTGCTATAGGTGAAATTATGGGAGCAGATGTTAGTTGGGCCAATAACACTGTCTATATCAATGCAAAAACAGCATCTTCGACTGCTTATGAACAAGAGATAGCTGCTAAAAACTTTGAAAATGCTTCACTTAGACAACAATTAGAAATTGCCAGGAAAAAGATAGAAGCTCTTGAGGGTACTGGCACTGATGGCAAAAATTTAACAACTGAAGCTATAGGCAATACTTTAAGCAAAATAAAATCCAAGTATAAAACTACATATGACGTAGAGTGGGGATATGACCTAAGGGTTGTATCTGGTAGACTAGAGTTTGCAGTATCTTATGATAGTCGCTACGATGAAGCTGATTTTGATAAAACAACAGCGGAGAAACGTAAACAATTCATAAAAGACATGTGTTATGATATTGCAGCTACCCACAAAGAGGTTGAGATCAGAGGAACACTTAAAGATAGTAAGAATAATCTTGAAAGAGCTACGTTTAAATATGGTCAAACAGGTTCTTATGAATATAATGAAGCTGCTAAATTTTCTTTAGCTGATTTTGAAAGAGAGCTAGAAAAAAATTATAAGGTGATCAACGTGATAGGCTTTAGTATACCTATTGATGATATACGCCTAGAGGAAAGAAATAACGTGCTGACTTTTACACTCACAACTTCTCTTAGACCAAGTGGGACAACAGAGGATTATAGAGCGAGGTGGAATGCTTTAAGTTTAGATAATAGAAGAGACTTAGGGAGCTTTCTTAAAAGAATCAAAGAGGATATAGAACACCAATATAGTTCTTATGATGATATAACAGGAGCTATCAGAGACGGCTCGACAGGAAGTTCTCTTGGGGTTTATGAAAAAGATGAAAAGCTGTATATTAACACAGTTAACATCAATTAGTAATCCAAGTTTTAGAGTATTTGAAACTAATAATATGAACATAAAAATAGGGCAGCAATCAGGGTGAATATACCTTAGAGAGCTGTTCTTTTTTGTTTATTCCACACAAGGCAATACCTTTGTCAGATAACAGCAAAGTAATATAAGAATAAATATTAAAAAGAGATTGACAAGTGAGAATAAAAGTATTTTAATTAGAGATGGACAAATTTTTAACAAAAGATTTAAGGAGGCGTAAGATGAAAGGCGTTAGAAAAAAAGTCATCACCTATTTAGTAACTTTAGCACTTATGGTAGGGGTTCTGCCAGTAGGGGTATTCGCGGCAGATTATGAAAATCATTGGGCTAAAAATGCAATCACTAAATGGTCTGATAAGGGGATTGTAAAGGGCTATACAGATGGTACATTTAAACCAGAAAGACAAGTAACAAGAGCAGAATTAGCAGTATTTATTGTAAGGCTATTTGGACTTACAGATATGAGCCAAGCTAAGGCTTATAAAGATGTATCGCAAGAGAGTTGGTATGCAAGTGATATTATGAAGGTAAGTTCAGCGGATCTTATGTATGTAGAGGGCAATGAGTTTATGCCGAGTAA
>CALJTN010000238.1 GCA_937976175.1 uncultured Clostridiaceae bacterium
ATCCATAAGACAATATCCATAGATTTTAACATTATGGGCACCCTTATACTTCTTCACAAGGGATAAATATCTCTTCTTATCCTCAGCATCCTTGAATAAATCTACCTCAGTAATGCTTTTGCATGTAATATGAAATATAGCATCCTCCGCTTTGATCCTTGCTCTTCTTGCCATAAAAAAACACCTCTCTACACAAACTTTTCTTTAAATTCTTGCCTATGTATTGAGGTGCTATTCATGATTTTTAAATAATACTTCAAAAAATAGTTGTTAACTATGCTGAATTATCTCAATAGTTGTTAACCGTCCCCAATTACTTAAAACCTCTTAAATGCTTCTAAGAATCTCTCAATATCCTCTTCGGTATGCTTAACACATAAGAATATTGATTCAAATTGAGAAGGTGCAATATTTATTCCACTCTTTATCATATGTTCAAAGTATTTTGCAAATAGCTTTGTATCGCAAGTTTTAGCATCCTCATAAGTTTTAACTTCCTTATTTTCTGTAAAGAAAGCTGTAAGCATAGAACCACATCTATTAACTACCATGGATATCCCTTTTTCTTTTGCAATTTCTAATAGGCCCTTTTGGAGTTTTTCAGAAAGTTTATCCAAATGAGAGTATAAACTAGGGTTATTATAGATTTTAGTTAAGGTTTCATATCCCGCTGCCATTACTAGTGGATTTCCTGACATAGTGCCAGCTTGATAAACTTGTCCGATAGGTGATAACTGCTCCATTATCTCTCTTTTACCACCATAGGCACCGCAAGGAAGTCCACCGCCTATAATTTTTGCATAAGTTACTAAATCTGGAGTTATGCCATAAAGGCTTTGCGCTCCTTTATAGGCTACTCTAAATCCACTCATTACTTCATCAAATATAAGTATACTCTTGTATTTATCACACAAAGCTCTGATCCCCATCAAGAATTCTTTTTCAGCAGGTATAACTCCCATATTTCCTGCTACCGGCTCAATGATTACACCAGCAATATCTTCGCCATATTTCTCAAATACTCTTTTTACGCTGTCTAGATCATTATAATTTGCTATTAATGTATTTATAATACTTTCTTGTGGAACACCTGCACTACCAGGTATTCCATCTGTCATTACACCTGACCCAGCTTCAACTAAAAATCCTTCAAAATGCCCATGATAGCAACCTGCAAACTTTATTATTTTATTCTTTCCTGTGTAACCTCTTGCAAGCTTAACTGCACTCATGGTGGCTTCCGTACCTGAGTTAACCATTCTAATCATATCCACACTATCTACAGTTGTACAAATATGTTTTGCCACTTTTAACTCTAATTCTGTAGGAGCACCAAAAGCGATTGCATCATTACAAGTACTTTGAATAGCTTTTACTACGTCATCATCACTATGACCAAGTATCATTGGTCCCCATGCACATACGAAATCTACGTATTTATTTCCATCTTCATCATATATGTAAGCACCCTTAGCTTTTTTAATGATTGGAGGAGTTACAGATACATCTTTAAAAGCTCTAACTGGACTATTGACTCCACCAGGCATATATTGTTTTGATTCATTAAATATTTCTAAATTTCTCATACTAATTTCCCCTTTTCTTAATATTAAATTCAGCATTTTTATGCTTCAACACACACTTTACTAAAGTTTTTTAAATGTTTTCTTATAGTAATGTTTAAATAGTTGTTAACCGTCCCCCAGTATTTAATCTCTAAGCCATCTACATAAATCAAGTGCATAATAAGTAATTATCATATCTGCTCCTGCTCTTTTCATAGAAATGTGCATTTCCATAGCTATAGCTCTTTCGTCAATTAAACCTAGCTTTGCAGCTGATTTTACCATAGCAAATTCCCCACTAACACTATAGGCTGCTATAGGTACATCATGTCTATCTCTAGCCCATCTTATTACATCTAAATATGATAGCGCTGGTTTTACCATAATAATATCTGCGCCTTCTTCAATATCGCATTCTATTTCTCTCATGGCTTCTCTAATATTTGCTGGATCCATTTGATAAGTTTTTCTATCCCCAAACTGCGGCGCGGAATCAGCCGCTTCTCTGAAAGGACCATAAAAGGCTGAAGAGTATTTTGCACTATAAGCCATTATAGATATATGCTTATAACCATTCTCATCTAAAACCCTTCTTATAGCATCTACACGACCATCCATCATGTCTGAAGGTGCAATCATGTCTGCACCTGCCTTAGCATGAGACAATGCTATTTCTGATATATATTTTAAACTCTTGTCATTATCAACCTTTGAGCCTTCTAATACACCACAGTGTCCATGGCTTGTATATTGGCACATACATACGTCTGTTATTATAAATAGTTCTTTTGATAGCTCGCGTACCTTTTTAACTGCTCTTTGGATGATGCCCTCATTGTCATAAGCTCCGCAACCAACTTCATCTTTATGTTCTGGTAGTCCAAATAAAATTACTCCACGCACACCTACTTCTTCTACTTCTGTAATAATTTCATTAAGCCTATCTAGTGAGAAATGATAATTTCCTGGCATAGAAGGTATTTCTTCTTTAATATTTTCACCTTCTACTACAAAAATAGGGAATATAAAATCTGATGGAGTTAGTATTGTTTCTCTAACTAAGTCCCTTATATTTTTTGTTTCTCTAAGTCTTCTATTTCTTTTGAACATAATTATCCTCTCCTACTTAAATAAATTGTAATTTTATCCACAAGCTGTTACTAAATAATCCACTAAGTGTTATTAAATAACCTACTAAACTGTTCTTACATCTTTATAAGTTTGCTAATAATACCTTGAGCGCTATATTCATCACATATAATAGATTCTACCCCTTGCTCATACAGTGCCTTTGCAGTTATAGGACCTATAGCTAATGCTGTTTTAGATTTTATAGTTTCAAGACCTACTATTTTAATCATGTTTTTAACTGTAGATGGTGAGGTAAATACTATCATATCTACATCTTGTATTTGGTTCTCCTCTCCCAATTTGCCACATAGAGTTTCATAGGTGAAAACCTCATCCACAGTGCAACCAATGCCTTTTAACTCTTCTACCAAATATGGTCTAGCATCTTTAGAACGAGGCACCAATATTTTGTCTCCCTGTTTTACATAAGTCTTCATTTTCTCAAATAAACTTTCAGCCACAAAATGTTCAGCGACTAAATCTGTCATAATTCCTCTATTTTTAATGGCCTCTGCTGTTGCTGGACCTATGGCTGCAATTTTAGCCTTAAGCTTTCTAATGTCAAACTCAATATCTCTTAAATAATCAAAAAATATATTTACTCCATTTACACTAGTTAAAGTTAAAAAGTCATATTCCATAAGCTTTGTTTTATAAGCATCTAAATTACATGAAGTGTTCTTAAATTCTATGGAATTTATCTCAAGCACTTCTGCGCCTAAATCTATTAAGCTTTCTCTAAGTTCCTTTGATTGAGCTTTTGAGCGAGTTATACAAATATTTTTTCCGAATAGAGGTTTCTTCTCATACCAATTGAATTCATCATTAAACTTAACTACTTCTCCAACTACAATAATACAAGGAGAGGATATGTCCGATTTTTGTACTTTAACCAATATATCTTCTAAAGTCCCTACAACTTTCTTCTGTTTTGAGGTAGTTCCTCTCATTATTACGGCACAGGGTGTATTTTTATTTTTTCCATTAGTTATAAGACCTTCTGTAATCTTACCTAGATTTTTAAAACCCATCATAAAAACCAAAGTTCCCTGAAGTCTTGCTACTGCATCAAAGTCAATATTAAGTTTTTCTGCGGTCATTGCGGTGAATATATGAAAGCTTTGAGCTATACCTCGGTGAGTAATAGGTATTCCAGCATAATTGAGCACTGCTATTGGTGAGCTTATTCCTGGTATAACTTCAAATTCAATATTTTCTTCAATTAGTGATAAAGCTTCCTCTCCTCCGCGTCCAAATACAAAGGGATCCCCCCCTTTGATTCTTCCCACTACATGCCCCTTTTTAGCAAGTGCCACCAGCATGTCATTTATTTCTTCTTGAGTTTTATAATGGCATCCCGGCTCTTTTCCGCAGTAATATACTTCACAATCTGCTTTTAAGTATTTAAGTACACTAGTGCTGGCTAACCTATCATACATAACCGCTGTACATTTCTCTAGCATTCTTATGGCTTTTAAAGTTATTAGCTCCTCATCTCCTGGACCCACTCCCATTAAATAAACCTTTCCCATTGGTTTCCCCTTTCTACTTTTCATTTAATATGTATTTCAGTATAAATCTTTATTTATTGTATGTTATAATTCATTTAATTATTTTCTAAAATCTTTTTAGCTAGTGCCCTGCCCAGCTCTATGTAGATATCTTTATGACCTGAAAGCTGTTTTTTAATAATATTTCCATCAACTTCGTATATTCCAAGCATGTGCATAGTTTCTCCTTCAAGGTACGCATAAGCTCCTATGCAAGAATGGCAATCCCCTTGAAGTGTAGCCATAAAACTTCTTTCTGCATCTACGCAAATTCTAGCCTCATTGCAATTTAATTGTTTAATTAGGTCTAACTTTGGATGATTTTTAACCATCTCAATACCTAATGCTCCTTGTGCTACTGCTGGCACCATGTCTATTGGTTCAAAATAATTAGTAATTATTTTTTCCATGTCCAGTCTTTTAAGTCCTGCTGCTGCCAGTATTATGCCATCTAGGTTTTCTTTTTCTATCTTTGCTATTCTAGTTTGAACATTACCTCTTATAGGCACAATTTCTACATCCGGTCTTAGCATTTTAACTTGAGTGCCCCGTCTTATACTGCTGGTACCTATCCTTGCGCCCTTAGGTAAATCATAAAAGCCAATGCCATTAAACCCAACAAAAGCATCTCTAACGTCCTCTCTAACCGGAATAGCCACTATTTCAAACTCTTCTGGTATATCATAAGGTACATCTTTCATACTATGTACTGCAATATCAGCCCTTTGCTCCAGCATTGAAATCTCTATTTCCTTTACAAAAAGACCCTTGCCTCCTATTTTATCTAAAGTGACATCTAAAATCTTATCTCCTTTAGTCTCGATAAGTACCTTTTCACCCTCAAGATCAAACTTTTCTTTAATCATAGCCATAACTGTATTTGCTTGCACTTGCGCAAGCTCGCTTCTCCTAGTGCCTATATTAATCTTCAAAATTTATCCTCCATCCCCTATCTAATTAAATTATCCTCAAAGCTATTTATCACTTTCGATGCTAAAATATTAAAAGCTTCCGTTCCATAAAACATTTCTAAAATAGCCTCCTGTGCTCCCTTATTATAAAAAAAATAAAAATCTTCACTGCATATAAAGCTCATAATTTCTTTTTTTCGTAAGCTTTTTTTTACCATCTCTCTTATTTTAGAAGTATAGTCTATAAAATCAGTGTACTCTTCAAGCTTATTCTCTATAATTTTTGACATGAAAAGTGCCGTTTTAGGGCTACTTTTTTTAGTGTGTAATGCAAACTTCATATTAGTTGTATTGTTTTGAACTGGAGTTACAGCTAATCCTTCTTTATAATCCTCACAGTGTATATATAGCTTACATTTTTTATCACAGTATGCTTTTATGCCATGGTTTACCTCTCTATTATCTGTAGCAATTACAATAATATGATTATTATCCACATAGCTTTCATCATATTCATTTTTTATTAACTTTACATTGGAAAGACTTTTCAAGACTTCAAAGCTAGCGCAAAATTCTTTTGACAACACTGTAATATTACAACCTTCCTTTGAAAAGGTTTTACATTTTATAAAAGCCGCCTCTCCACCACCAATAATAAGTACATTAACCTTATTAGAAATCAGTGAAATCATGGTATAATTTAAAGCTGAAAAATCCTGCTTATTATGTCCACACATTCTTTAGACCTACCCTTCAAATGTTCCTCTTTTAACACCTTTATAGCTCTATTTACATAAGCATCTGAGGTACTTTTCAAAAGTAACTCTGCTAACTTTTCATTATCCTTAGTTTCCTTCTTGTGTTTAAACGTCTCTAGTCTTTCTTTATAAACCCCTTCTCCGTTATGTTTTATTTTTCTTATAAATGGTGATAGTTCTTTTGTGATTTTCCAATCCAAGTATTCCTTTATAGCTCTATCTACAATATAGCGATTATTCCTCATGGAAACTTCTCTTCTTTTGTAATTATCATCATGAATATCTCTTAATGTGTCTATGTCATATACTTCATACAAGGGGTTTTCGCTTACTATTTCTTCGATGTCCCTTGGTACAGCTAAATCGAATAATAATAAATATTTGTTAGGTAACTCATTTAAGTGAACTACCGCATGAGGAGCAGAGGTACAAGATATAACGCAATCTACCTCTTCATAATACTTATGTATATCCTTAAAAGGTATTATTTTTACTCTTGGATCTTCTATATTAACCTTTTGAAGGTCTCTAACTGCAATATATAGTAGGTCTATTTTTCCTTCTAGTATATATTTTGAGGTTAATTCCCCCACCCCGCCATAGCCTAGAATCATAAATTTCTTATGCCCCCTGTCTATGGCCTGCTTAACCACCATAGAAGATGAGGAAACTGGTATATCACTTATTTTAGATTTAGTTCTAAACTCCTTGCCACAAGCAATAGCATTTTCAAAAAGTCTTTGAAGCTCATTTTTAATTGCCTTTGAAGCTTTTGCAACTTCGTATGCATCTCTAACTTGCCCTAACACCTGATCCTCTCCTAGTAATAGTGAATCAAAGCCACAAACCACCTCCATTAAGTGCTCTATTGCTTTTTCTTCCTTATAATTAAACACACACTTTATTAAAGTCTTATCCCAATTTAATGCCTCAAAAATCTTGTAATCCATATCTTCTTCTTTGGACTGAAAGTATATTTCTGTCCTATTACAGGTACTTAGAATAACAGCCTCCTCACAAACGTTTAAAAGAGCCTCTAAGCATCGTTCTTGGCGTTTGGGTATTATAGAGAGTTTTTCTCTAATTTCTATTTTTACATCATGCCTTAGTCCTATAAGTTGTATCATTTCATCATCTCCAAAAATATATCACTATTACATATAATACGTATAGTATTACTAAATAAAACATAGATCCATACATTAGTTTTATTGTATCTATGATATGTTCTTTCCTTAAATCTCTAGTTTTATTACCTATAGTTGGTTTATACATCATTTCTCCAAAATATACATTTGTTCCACCTAATTGAACTCTCATAGCTCCTGCTGCTGCCCCCTCTGGATAAGCACAATTAGGACTCTTATGATTTTTTCTATCTCTTATCATAATTTTTGCACTCTCTAGAATATTCCCTCCAACTAAGGGGGCTGAAAGACAAATTAAAAATCCAGTTATTCTTGCAGGTATAAAATTAAATACGTCATCTGTTTTTGCTGGAAAGAATCCAATATATTTATATTTTTCATTCATATACCCAAGCATTGAATCCATAGTATTTATGCCCTTATACAGCATAGCTAAAGGTGCTCCCCCAAGTATAGCGTAGAAAATAGGAGCTATAACACCATCTGCTGTGTTTTCTGCAATAGTTTCCACATCCGCTCTTACAATTTCATCTTCACTAAGGTTTTTTGTATCCCGTCCTACAAGGTAAGATAATTTAAACCTTGCATCTTCAATGTCATTTTGCACTAAAGAGTCATATACTTTTTTACCTTCTTTATGAAGGCATCTAGTAGCTATTGTTGTCCAAAGCAATATTATATTAAGAATGTGGTATAGCCAAAAAAACTCTTTAGAAATTTTCAAAATTATAAAAGGCACTAAAAAACTAGAAAATGCTACTATAACTACAATAATACCTCCAAAAGCTTTAATTTGCTTATGGTTTTTACATAACTTTCTACCCAGTTTTTCTAATTTAGAAATAAGTTTGCCTATATAAATTACTGGGTGCGGAAACCAATAGGGGTCTCCAATTAATAAGTCTAGCATAATTGCTAATATTAAATCTATTATACTCGTCACAATTAGTATTTCCATATTAATTCCTCACTATATTGTATTGGTTTAATTTTAAATAGTTATTACCCGTCCCAGGCGTTTTAAGCTGCTTTTAAAAACTTGTTAACCGTCCCCAAGCTTTTCAGCTTTGTTTAAATAGTTGTTAACCGTCCCTAGCTTTTTCTTTCTACTCCTAAGATTTTATAGATTGCCTCCATGTCTATACTCTCTCTCACTATAGCTGCTAGCTTGTCTAATTCTCTTTCCCGTAGACTTTCATAGACCTTAGATTTCTTAGGGTCCATAGCTTTTTTTAATCGTAAAGTATTAACTACATACTCTCTAAACTCTACTCCATCTAAAATCCCGTGAATATAGGTACCCATAATGTTTCCATCTACACTAACGGCTCCATCCATGGAAGAATAGTGATCAGATTTCAAGTTAAGGTGTGCACCATTCTTATCATATATTTGAAAAAGTGGTTTTGCCTTATGCCCATATTGGCAAACTCCCATATGTATTTCATAACCATAGACTTCAATGCTTTTATCTTCAAAACATTCCACCCTATCTTTTCCACTATTCATTGCTTTAATATTCCTTAAATTAATGCTACGCGCCTTTACTCTTGTAGTTATTTTTTCTTTCTCAAAGACTGTATCTATATCTAAAAGCTTCATGCCCTCTATTTTTTCTGAATTTGTCTCTACTCCATGAGGATCACTCAAGCTATTTCCTAGCATCTGATACCCCCCACAAATACCTAATATTTTCCCCTCTATACTATACTTAATAATAGCTTCTTCAAGTCCAGAATCCCTTAAAGTGATTAAATCCTCAATAGTATTTTTAGTCCCCGGTATTATAAGTAAATCTGGAGTTCCTAGTTCTTCTTTAGTTGTGACAAATCTCACCGACACATCTTCTTCAGCCTTTAAGGCATCTAAGTCTGTAAAATTTGATATATGTGGTAGCTTTATTACGGCAACATCAATAGGAGCAGTAATTTTTTTATTAAATTCTACAGCCCCATCTTCATCTTCTAGATCCAATCTAAAGTAAGGAACTACACCCGCACAAGGGATGTGTATAATATCCTCCAGCATTGTAAGCCCCGGTTTTAGAATTTCTAAGTCTCCTCTAAATTTGTTTATAATAGTGGCTTTAACTCTTTTCTTTTCTTCCTCGTTTAGTAAAAGCATAGTCCCTGCCAGGGATGCAAATACTCCACCTTTATCTATATCTCCTGCCAAGATTACAGGGGCATCTATAAGTTCTGCCATTCCCATATTTACTATATCTCTATCTCTTAAATTAATTTCTGCAGGGCTACCGGCTCCCTCCATTACTATAATATCAAACTTCTTTTCTAGTTCTTCAAACTGCTGCTTTAGCATATCTTTAAATTCTAGCTTCATATTATGATACTCCATAGCTGTACTGTTTCCAAAAACCTTCCCATTAACAACAATTTGGCACTTCTTATCTGAGGTAGGTTTTAATAAGATTGGATTCATATATACCTCTGGCTCAAGTCCAGCAGCATAGGCTTGAAGTACCTGTGCACGCCCCATTTCTTTCCCGTCCAATGTAATATAAGAATTCAATGACATGTTCTGTGATTTAAAGGGACATACTGAATACCCGTCTTGTTTAAAAATCCTACAAAGAGCAGTTACCAGTATGCTTTTTCCTACAGATGAAGCGGTTCCTTGAATCATTATTTTAGCCATCATTTTTCCTCCTTGTATATTTCCTTTGATACAAAACAAAAAAACAGCAAGCTTTCGCACCTGCTGTTATGTACAAATTTCTAATTGCACTAACTTAAATTTCTACAAGTTCTTTCCCGCCGAAAGCTTCATACCACTAATTTAGGCAGGTCTCCTGGCTCTTGATTCACTCTCTCCTCTCCCTTCCCTATGAACGGTGGTTATGAAAGGTTCGTCCTCAATTACAGTAGCGGGGGCTGCTGTGGAATTACACCACATTCCCTTTTCACCTTTCTAACAAAAGGCACCTAAAAATATCTATTCACTTTTACTAATATTCTAATATAAAATTACTTTTAACATTTTTTAATGTATTTCTACATAATTAAGTTTATAGTATTACATTAAGTATGTCAATAAATAAGAATTTAGGTGTTATTTCTATTTATTCCCTTGGATTTAATTATATATATACTCGTTATCCTGTTTATTTATTTCTTCTATCTTACTTACTTTAATTACTGGAATTATACTAACTTCTCCACTTTTATAATCCTCATACTCTCCTTCTGCAAGTGTGCCCACTATATTAATCCAAGCACCTTCAGCAAATACCATCGCTTCAGAATAATCACATAAAAGTCCCACTAGCTGAGCATCTGCTGCACAACAACTTATAAGAATTCTAGATAATATAAACTCATTTTTACTAAGCCCCTCTTGTTTATATATGAAGCCCTTCATATTTATAACTCTCCCTACATAATTGTGTGGGTTTCCATATATATTTTCATAATTCTTTAAAAACTCCTCATTACTCATATCTATAATTTTAGCTTCTTTAAGTGCCAAACTTTCTAAGTTTCCGTCTAATGAAGCATCCTCGTGGTTAGCCGGATGACTGTATTCTTCATCATGCTCGCATACCTCTGTTCCATCTACCAAGGTTATATGCTTATGCTTAAGAGTATTAATCTTTAATTGCGAAGTTAATGAAAATCCTTTACTTATTACGCTATGAGTACTAACCCCCTCTGCCTTTAGTAGAACTCCTAAAGCTAGTGGAATCAAAAACATTATGTACCCAAACTTTAGTGACTTAACTTTTTGGCTACTAAAAATATTTTTCACTTGAAAAACAACTAAAACCATAAAAAAATATAATGCAAAACTCACATACTTAACCATTTTGGGATGTACAAATAAAGTTATCTTATCTGTACTGATAACCATATAAAAATAACAAGTAAAACCTATTAATATAAGAAACCATACTAATTCATTTAAATTCAAATTCTTCTTCACGCCGTTACCTCCTTATGCTACCTAAAAGACAAAAACATTGCTTAGCTCAGCAAGGGGAAATATATTTGCTATTACAGCTAATATAAAGCAAATAGTAATTATAAGGAATATAAGTTTAACAACAAAACTTAATTTAAAACTACCACAAAGCATAATTGTATTTTTTATATCTATCATAGGCCCTAAAATTAAGAATCCTAAAATTGACCCTGTGGTAAACTGACCTAGAAAACTTCTAGCTATAAATGCATCTGTCTCTGAACAAATTGATAAAACAAAAGCCAGCAGCATCATTACAATTATGGAAGATAAAACGCTCCCACCTATTGATAAAATAAATGTCTTTGGTATGAAAACCTGCATGCATGTAGATAGAAATACTCCCATTATGAAAAATCTACCTATATCGTATAACTCTGAACTAGTATGTGATATTACTTGCTCTATATTTCTTATAATCTTATTTTTATGATTACTATGATTATGAGCATGTCCACAAGAACAACCTGATCCACCTACAATACCTGTAGACTTTTTCGCTATTTCTCGTTTAAAGGGACTATCCTTATGTAGTACTCCTATAATCCATCCAATTGATATGGCACCAATTATACCAAACATAGCTCTTGCTACTACCATATAGGACATTCCCATAAAGGCATAATGTGTTGACAGTAAAACCACAGGATTCATTATTGGTACTGATAGCATAAAGGTAATTGCAATACTTAAAGGAACTCCTTTCTTAATAAGGCGCCTGCTTATAGGAACAATTGCGCACTCACATACTGGAAAGATAAGTCCAACTAACGAGGCAATTAAAACTCCTATGAATTTGTTTTTAGGGATTATTTTAGCAATTACTTCCTCTGATACGAATATCTGAATTGCTGAAGAAGCCAGTGCTCCAATTAGAATAAAAGGGATACCTTCTAAAATTATACTAAGAAAAATCACAGAAAAATCCTTGATAATTCTTGGATCTAGCCTAATGATAGTAGTGTTTTTTAGAAAATACATACCCCCTAGCAAAACTATAATGCCGCTTAGCATTTTTATTAAGATAATTTCGTTATCATAAGCTCTTTTATTTTCAACAATCACTTTTTCAACCCCTTGCTATTAATATTTGTACATTCTAAACTATTATATTAGCTTGAGCTAAGTACTATGACATCTCTGTTACTATAAAACAAAAACAAAGTATAAAATTAATGCATTTATAATTTAAGGGGCAAAAAAAATGCTAAACGCAGCTTTTTGCCACATTTAGCATTACATATTAAATCACTTTAATTTTGCCTGTAAAAACATAGTTTTCATGCCAAGTCCAGTAAATTTGGCTTCATATTCTGTAACCACATTTTCTTTAAAATCACTATTGTGTAGATCATAGGTTGAAAAAAGTATTTCGAATCCAGATTCTTTGAAATACTCCATTGAGTGTTCAAATAACTCTGTATCATCTGTTTTAAACCAAAGTTCTGATCCCGGTTTTAAGAATTTTTTATAATTAGTTAAAAACTTAGTGTGAGTTAATCTTCTTTTGTTGTGTCTTTCTTTTGGCCAAGGATTGCAGAAATTTATATAAATTCTATTTATCTCATCTTTCTCAAACACACCATCAATAAGTGCTATATTCAGAGGCATAAGTCTTACATTTATGTTTTGTCCCTCTTCAAGTTCTCTTACTTCTATAACTTTTCTAAGGGCAACTACTAGCACTTCATCTTTTAAATCTATCCCCACAAAATTAATACTGGGATTTTGCTTAGATTTTTCTGATATAAATCCACCTCTGCCACAGCCTAGCTCTAGATGTATTTCATTACTATTCTTAAATTCATCCTTCCATTTCCCTTTATGTTCATATTGATCTGTTATTACAATATGGCTAGCTTCCAGCTCCGGTCTAGCCCAATATTTTTTTCTTAGGCGCATATATATTTCTCCCCTTATATTTATAATATTAAATCATTATCTTCCATGATCAACTATCATTAATAATTACTACATAGTTTTTCTGAAATTCACTTTTTTATTATATCACAGGAATGCGCCTAAACAAACTTTATAATTTAAAAGAGCATTAGTTGTTAACCGTCCCCAATGTTTTCATGTTTTTATACGAATCTTTGTACATTTTTATCTTTTTTCATTTTATAAATTGAAATCAAGAAAAATGTAAGGGCAAAGGCTAATAGTATCGATATATTAAGCAATACTTCTTTAAACTCAGCACCCCTTTGAAGCTTTCTTATAGCTCCTAGTGCCCAACTTTGCGGGATAAAATCTGATATTTTTTGAAGGAATGGTGGCATTAAAGAAACTGGCCAAAAACACCCTCCTAGCATACAAGTTGGAGTAATAATAAGAGTAGAGAGATTGCCGGCTGATGTGGTTGAGCTAGAACATACTACTATTAGAAGTCCCATTGCTATGGCTACAATACCAAAGCTCATTAATATAATTAGCAACTGCATAGCTGGTATATGGGTGTTATATTTTAGCAACACAGTAGCCAAAAACATAACTATACTAACCTGAATAAATACAATAAATAAATTTACTATCACATTGGCAGTCATATACTGTTTTGAGCTTACGGGCGAAGTACATATTCTCTGGTAGGTTCTTTCTTTTTTTTCTTTTAGAATCAATCTAGAGGTGGTAGCTGTTCCTATAAGCATTACCATAATAAACATGCCCATGGTGTTTTGAGTTGCGCTTCTCCCCTTTGTGCTGTCCGTTACGAATTTGCTCTCAAGTATTAACTCTTGTTTTGAATACCCTTCATATATTCTATTAAAAACTTCTTTCTCTCCATTTGAAGATTTTGATATATCTATAAGGTTTTTCATATACATATTTATATAATTCTCTATCCATACCGTAGCATCCTGACCTCTTATAGCTATAATTTCAATATTGTAAGTATCCTTATTTAATATTTTCTCTTTCATATTTTCAGGAATAACTAATGCAAATTCAACATCTCCACTGAATACTTTGTCATCTAAATTCTCTTCATTTAAAGATACAATTTTAAATTTCTCAGTAGAATCTAAATATTTAAGCATATCCTCAGCAATTTCTGTATTATCTTGATTCACAACTCCAATGGCAACTTTAGCATTAGAAGAAGGTCCTTGTAAACTCATAAAAACCATAACAAGAACTATAGGTAATATAATATATACTAATACATTTGATTTCTTCTTAAATATAATTTTAAACATATTTTGCGCTATTAAAAAAACATTCATCGTATTATGCCCTCTCCCTTCTAAATACTAACGTAGATATGATTAAAAATACTGTAGCTGCTATTAAATTAATAGCAATAGTAGTAAATACATCTGTAAAATTTCCACTGTATATTACTTTGAAAATAGTCTCATTTGCCCATCTTACTGGAGATAATTTAGCTATATTTAATAATACTTCACTATTAAACTGTCCTAGTGGAACATATCCTCCACCAAGAAACACCATGAGTGGTATCATAATATTTAATATTCCTATGGCTGTACTCTCAGATTTAAAAATAAAGGCAGCTCCTATGCCCAGTGCTATTGCCATAAATGCTTCCGATGCCATTATTAATAGTACTACACCTGGATTATCTCCAAAGTTTACTCCTAAAACATATTTGCTAAAGATTATCACTATTAATAATTGAAATATCAAACTTGCAAAAGCTCCTATATTTTTTCCTATAAAAAATTCATATCTTTTTATAGGAGAAGTTAATATTCTGCTTCCTGTTTTCCTTGTTCTTTCTCCGTTAATAGCATAGGCCCCTGCCATGGAACCATACATTATAATTAAGGTTGTCATAGTTATTCCATAGTAGTCAATAGCTCTTGGCTCTTTTTTTCTATCAATGGACTTTACCTGCACGTAATTTTTAGAATCTTCTTTTAGAACCTCTACTATAGCTCCTGGATTAACCTTTGCTATTTCAGCTATAACATTATATTTTTGCACAAAAGCTTGAAAAACTCCTTCTACAAATGTAGCTTCAAAATTGTATCTTTCATTCTTAAAGAGGCTTATTTTATTTTCATCATCATTAAAAGATATATAGCAGGCATACTCCGTTTCCTTAACATTATTAATTCCTTCTTGGTGGTCTTCTATTTTTGTAGGTTTCATTCCAAATTTTTCTGTTTCTTTTATAAACTCTTCAAAAGATTGCACTCTTTGACCTTCACCATTTATATAATAAGCTATCTTAGTATTCTCAAAGTTTAATGAATCTCCACCCATTACCCCGGAGAACGCTGTTCCTAAAATCCACATAAGAACAATAGGAAATGCTATCATTATAACCATTACTTGTTTATCTCTTAAATTGTGTTTTATTTCCTTCAATGCTATATTAAAAATTTTCATTCTCTTTCCCCCTTGCATTCCTTATATGCACATAACTGTTATCAACAGTTATGCCCCTTGTATTCCTTATATGCACATAACTGTTATCAACAGTTATGCCCCTTGCATTCCTTATATGCACATAACTGTTACTATCACTTATGCTACACTAATCCCTTAGCTTCCTTCCCGTTAGAGTAAGAAATACCGTTTCTAAATCCGTGTTTTTGCTTTCAATGTTCTTAATGGAAATATTATTAGAAGTAAAAAATAATATTATCTTATCTAAATTAACAATATCCTTTTTGCTTTCTATTTTAATATTCTGATCCTCTACCTCTATTTGCTGAACTCCTACTATTGCCTTAAGGTCCTCTAGCTTAACTTTATCCACATCCTCTACAGCAATTTCAACGTAATTCACATCTGTAACAATAGACTTAAGTTCTTCCTTAGTCCCTTGCGCAATGACCTTTCCATGATCTATTATAGCTATATTTCCGCATATAGCTTCTACTTCTTCCATGTAATGGGTAGTGTAAATTATAGTACATCCTAGTGAATTTAGCTTTTTTACAGATTGTAATATATGATTTCTTGATTGAGGATCAATGCCCACTGTTGGTTCATCCATTATAATTAATTTTGGCCTATGAGCTATGGCGCAGGCAATATTAAGTCGTCTTTTCATTCCACCTGAAAAACTCTTTGGATACTCTTTTTTCTTATCTAGTAGTCCCACAAACTTTAAAGCTTCCTCTGCTTTTTCTTTGAGTTCAGTACCCTTTAATCCATAAAGACTAGCAAAAAACTTAACATTTTCATAGGCAGTTAAATCCTCATAAATAGCAATATCCTGAGGTACCACACCAATATTTTGCTTAGCATAAGTATTATTTTTTTTAATATCTTTTCCTAAGATCTCAATTGTCCCTTTATCCATTTCAAGCAATCCACATAATATATTTATCATAGTACTCTTACCTGCTCCATTAGGTCCTAAGAGTCCATATATTTCTCCCTCTTGTATAGTTAAGCTTATATTATCTACTGCTGTTACATCACCAAATTTTTTGGTTAATCCTTCAATTCTAACTATCTTCATATATAACACCTCTTTATAAATTTTATTCCCTATATTTCTATTATATAGAAAAGGTGACTTTCTAGTAAGTAAAGAAAGTCACCTTCACTATATGACTAAAGTCATATAAGGCACATGAAAATAAATACTCAATGGTTACTTATTTTCACATGCCTTATATTATATTTCGCCTCTTAAATAGTGTATTGCAATTTGTGTTCTATGTTTTAAACCAGTCTTATTCAAAATAGAAGTAATATAGTTCTTAACTGTCCCCTCTGATATATAAAGTTTAGTAGAAATTTCTTTATTAGAGTGACCTTCCGCAATAGCTTTTATTATATCAATTTCTCTTTCAGTAAAAAGATCTCCCTTTGGAGTTTTATCTATGTTGGGGCTTCTAAGCCCTTGTGTGAACTTATCTAATATCACATCTTGCATAACAGTATTCCCCCCAGAAACAATCTTAATTGCATCTTTTATTTTCTCTGGAGAATTATTTTTTAAAAGATATCCTCTTGCTCCATTTTTTAAAGCCTGAAAGATATACTCATCCTCATCAAATGTAGTTAAAATCAAAGTTTTTGTTTTTGTTCTCATCGCTATTTCTTTTACTGCTTCTACTCCATTCATCACTGGCATTCTAACGTCTAGTAATGCCACATCTACCTGTTCTTTAATACACTTTTCTAAGGCTTCCAAACCATCTTTCGCGCAACCAACCACTTCAAATTCTTCATCTAAGCCGATTATAATATTTAAGCTTTCTCTTATAAGTATATCATCATCAGCTATCAAAACTTTAATTGCCATACTCTG
This sequence comes from uncultured Clostridiaceae bacterium, assembly GCA_937976175.1. Lineage (GTDB taxonomy): Bacteria > Bacillota > Clostridia > Clostridiales > Clostridiaceae > Clostridium_AD. Next base: position 17,283 of record CALJTN010000238.1, read on the forward strand.
ATCTCCTTACTTCTTTTACTAATTATTAATTAGTTGTTAACCGTCCCCCACTTTTTCCTTAGTCTAATGGAATAAGTGAGATAATAGAAAAGCCCTGTGATCCGTCTATAATAAGCTTCCCACCTTCGTTGCCTACCCGCTCCTCCATACCAGCAATACCTAACCCTTTAGTAATATTGCTACAGCCTACTCCATCGTCCTTAACCTCTAATTTTATAAGTTTATTAAGAATCTCAATATTAACAGTAACCTTAGAAGCTTTAGAATATTTCATAGCATTGGTTAAGCCTTCATTAAGGTTATCGTAAATAATCTTCCATTGCCTTGTAGCTATTTTGTTTGTATTGCCCTTATATAAAAAATTAGTCCTTATATCACTATTAAAGCTAAATTCTTCTATTAATAGTTTAAGTTTATTTATACCTAGTTGCTCTGAAGGTGGTTTAATATTTCTTAAAGTAATTCTTATATTCTCCATACCGTCACGTAATACATTGATGGTACTCTGAATTATCAATTTTGATTTAGCTACATCTTTATCTATTAAAAGCTTTGCAGCCTCTAGTTGCAGAAGACTTCCTGATAAAGCATGTCCAATATCGTCATGAATTTCCTGGGCAATTTTATTTCTTTCCTCAAGCTTAGACATATCTTTAAATTGCTTATGAAACTGAGTATCTTTATTTAGCTTATTAAAAAGTGTATTATTCTTATATTTTAATTGTTCATTTTCTTCTGTAAGTCTTTGAATTTTGCTAAGGCTATTATTCACTAACATATATACTAAATACCCTAATATGGCCATTAATATATATTCGTATAAAATATCATGTCTTATAAAATATGTACTAGTAAGGATAGCTATTACATTTATCCATATATGCTGATGTTTTTTTTCTAATAGCATGTAAATGTTAATAGGTAAAATTATTATTATCATATTATAGACATAAATATATTCAAGTACTATTAGTATTAAAATGAATATTAGCAGTATTTTCCTATGTTTAAATTTACTGAGTATGTAATAATAAACCTTAAGACATACATAGGATAACAGCATAAATATAGCAAAAGTGGAATTTTCCATTCCACTTCTATAATAATTACTTATACAATAAATTAATACAGAAAATTCATAAAGAATAATCCATTGTTCCATTTAAAGCATTCCTGCAAGGCTTCTAAAGAAAGAAAATAATAAATTAGCTGGAACTCCTACAATATAGCTGAAAACCGATGTTCTACCTGGTAATATAGGTAGTATTAGTGCCATAAATAATAAAAGCTGATGTCTATAAATAGCATCTGACATATTATAAAAAGCTTTTGGAAATAAATCTCTTAGTATATGGAAACCGTCAAAGCCTGGTATTGGAATTAAATTTAGAAAGAGTAAAACACAATTTAAATATGCAGTGTAGTATATTATCATGTGTATAATACTTCCTAATTGGTTATATGCTAACCCAGACTTTAAAAATAGAGCCAAAATAATAGAGAATATAAAAGCTAAGGCCATATTTGCCATTGGGCCTGCCAGTGAAACCTTTAAATCATCTTTATAATAATTTTTGAAAGCACTTGGATTTGTTTGAACAGGCTTAGCCCATCCAAACCCCAATATTAAAATCATAATAAATCCTATAGGATCTATGTGCGCAATTGGGTTCAATGTAAGTCGTCCTTGAAATCTTGGTGTTTTATCTCCTAATCTGTCTGCTGTTATAGCATGTGCAAATTCATGAAATGTAAACGCCAATAAAATAGCTGGTATCATTAAAATAGTTTGTAGAATGTCTCCCCTTAACAAGTTTATTCCTCCTTATATTTTTATACAATAATTAGCAATAATATTAATTACTAGTTATTCTTTTTCTAAAGCCTAATATACCTATTATAACAAAGTTTATGTAATTTTAAAATTTAATATTTTAAAAACAAAAGCATATATTATTACTTTCCGTGCATAGGAAATAGAAAAGAGGGTGTCTTTTCTAATGATTAATTTAATCATTTTGAGACACCCCCTTCTTTTTAACTTTTTATGCGGCAGAAAGCATATTAGCAGAGCTAACTTTTGTATAAGCTTTGTAAATATAACCTACTTTGCCATTGTAATTAATTTTATACCAATTACCAGTTTCTCCAATTACTTGAACTGTTGTTCCATTTTTTAATACTCCAAGTTTCTTTGAAGACGCTGAAGCTGTTTCTCTGATATT
>CALJTN010000239.1 GCA_937976175.1 uncultured Clostridiaceae bacterium
AGAAATAGCTGGAAAAGGTATTAGTGCTAAAGTAAAAGGGAAACATGTGCTAGCTGGTAATTCAAAATTAATGGATAGTGAAAAAGTTTCCTATAATAAAACTAAAAATGTAGGTACAGTAATTTATGTAGCTGTAGACAAGAAATATGTAGGTAGCATTATAATTTCAGATGAGATAAAAGAAGATTCTATTAAAGCTATAGAGAGATTAAAGTCTATGGGTATTAAGAAAATAGTGATGCTCACTGGTGACAACGAAGATATAGCTTCTAATGTAGGAGAAATTCTAGGGGTAGATGAAGTTTACTCGCAGCTTCTTCCACATGAGAAGGTAGAGAAGTTAGAAGCGTTATTTAAAGAAAAGTCATCTAAAGGAAAAATAGTATTTGTAGGAGATGGCATCAATGATGCACCGGTACTGGCAAGAGCAGATGTTGGTATAGCCATGGGTGGGGTAGGTTCTGATGCTGCAATAGAAGCTGCAGACATAGTAATAATGACTGATGAACCCTCAAAAATTGCTGAAGCTATTAAGATTGCTAAAAAAACAAAGGTCATTGTTATGCAAAATATTATCTTTGCACTAAGTGTAAAAGCAATAATTTTAATATTAGCGACTTTTGGAATTTCAACAATGTGGGAGGCAGTTTTTGGTGATGTAGGAGTTGCTCTAATTGCAGTGTTAAATTCTATGAGGGCTATGAAGGCTTAACCCTAATAAAAGTCTCCTTTTTAAGTGGTTAATAGTATAACATGGCAGAGGATGATTAAAAACCCGTAAAATAAAGTTTACTAGACTTTACTTTACGGGTTTTTTAATACAGCATAATAAAAATTAATTCTTTGTTTTTTCAGCTATTGAATATGGAAGCTATTGTTCTTTGCACATCTTTAAAAAATATTTATGAAATTCTAGGTTGTCTGTAAGTTCAGGATGAAATGATGTGGCCAGCATATTATTTTGTTTTGCAGCTACGATATTTTCATTAATTTTAAGAAGTGTTTCTACCGTATCCCCTACTTCAACAATATAGGGTGCTCTTATAAAAACTAATGGTATTGGGTCATTTGAAATCTCTAATACTACATCATGTGTCTCAAAGCTATTTAACTGACTACCATAAGCATTTCTTTTAACTTTAATATCCATTACACCTATGTTGAAAACGGAAGTATCTTCTAATTCTTTAGATAGTAAAATCATGCCTGCGCAAGTACCCCAAACGGGGAGGCCGGTTGATATTTTATTTTTTAAAATATTTAGTATATTTCTTTCTTTCAGAATTTTACTAATAGCTGTACTTTCACCACCGGGAAGTATTAAACCATCCAAATCCTCTAAATCCCTAGGAAATTTCACTTCTATAGTCTCTACATCCAAAGCTTTTAGATGTTTTATATGCTCACTTACCCCTCCTTGAATTGATAAAACACCTATTTTCATTTTACCAACCTCTTTCAGAATACTTTTCAGTTATACTTTTCAAATCAATGCCACTGATTGGTAAGCCTAAATCTGCTGAAACTTCTGCAAGTACTTTAGAATCATTGTAATAGGTAGTTGCCATAACTATAGCTTTTGCTCGTTTTTCTGGGTTAGATGATTTAAATATTCCTGAACCAACAAATACACCTTCAGAGCCTAGTTGCATCATTAAAGCAGCATCAGCGGGAGTTGCAATACCACCTGCTGCAAAATTTACTACAGGAAGTTTTCCTTCTTTCCAAACATATTCTACAAGATGAAAAGGTGCGTTCATTTCTTTAGCTAGTGTCATAAGTTCTTCTTTTGGAGCATTTTTAATCTTTCTTATTTCCGCCATCATACATCTCATATGCCTTACAGCTTCAACTACATTTCCAGTTCCTGCTTCCCCTTTAGTTCTAATCATTGAAGCACCTTCGCCTATTCTTCTTAAGGCTTCTCCTAAGTTTTTAGCACCGCATACAAAAGGGATTTTAAAATCAATTTTATTAATGTGGTAAGCCTCATCTGCAGGAGTCAGAACTTCACTTTCATCTATATAATCCACACCAAGTGCTTCAAGGATCTGAGCTTCAACAAAATGACCTATTCTAACCTTTGCCATAACGGGAATAGAAACAGCACCTTGTATTTCCTTGATTATTTTAGGGTCCGACATTCTAGCAATTCCACCATCTTTTCTTATATCTGAGGGTACTCTTTCTAATGCCATAACAGCGCATGCTCCAGCATTTTGTGCAATCTCAGCCTCTTTAGCATTAACTACATCCATAATTACTCCACCTTTTAACATTTGAGCTAGGTTTTTATTTAGTTCATACCTTTCCATAAATAATAATCCTCCTTGTAGTTCTCTATAGGACATAGGGATTATGCCCACTGAGATATAATCAATGTACCATTTACTATAAATAGAGTTAAGCGCAATTTGCTTTACTAATGATATTATAATACATATTTTTCCTTTTTAAAAGTGTATACATACACTTTTAAAAGGCGAAATATGCAAAACCTTTAAATATTAAAAGTAAAACAGGATAACTAAACCAAAAGCATTGTTAATCCTTTTTTTATGTAAGGTATAAACATAACGGGAGTACATATTGTATATATTGTAATTTATATGAAAAAAGCAGGTATTTATAGGTTTACATAGAATATGATTTAAATGATGTATTACCTTAGATAAATATAAAGGGGGCTATAATTTGAAAACTGAGATAATAAAAATATTAAACCTGTTAAAAGAAAAAGGCGTTGATTATGCAGATATAAGAATGG
>CALJTN010000240.1 GCA_937976175.1 uncultured Clostridiaceae bacterium
CTGAATTTTCTGAAATATAAAATATCAACCTGTATTTTGAATACTTAAATTATAAATCTATTCAAAAGAAGAAGCACTTATACAATAATAAAGGAGGTGGAAACAGCTAAGTATTTAAGAGTACCTTACTAAATCAAAATAATTTAAAACTTTTACAAAAACCTATTTTTTTAACATTTACAATAACTAGCCAACGTGCTAATAGGGAGGTTTAAGACTTATGAATAATAATGTGAACTACCCATGGTTTAAGAAGGAAGATGTAAACGGTTTCTTTGCACTTTTTCAAAATAATTTAGCAAACTTCGCCTTACTTGCAACAGTTATGCTTGGGATGAAATTCCCAGCTTCAATCGTATTTGGTCAAATGATTCCCGGTGCAGCTGTTTCAGTTGCCGCTGGTAATCTTTACTACGCTCATATGGCAAAAAAATTAGCTATAAGAGAAGGCAGAACAAATGTTACGGCCCTATCCTATGGTATTAGTACTCCTGTTCAGTTTATCTACATGTTTGGTATTATCGGGACAACCCTTGCAGCCACAGGTGACCATGTAATTGCCTGGAAACTCGCTCTTGCTGCTGTTCTTGTTGGTGGTATAATCGAGGCCCTTGGTGGTTTTGTTGGCCGTCAAGTTCGTAATATACTACCTAGAGCAGCTATGCTGGGAGCTTTAGCAGGTGTTGCTTTTAGCTTTATTGCTGGAGAACTATTCTTCAAAACCTATTCTGAGCCCATAGTAGGTATTATTGCTTTAACACTTATCCTAATGGGTCTTGTGGGTAAGGCTGTTATGCCTGGTAAAATGCCCTCTGCTCTACTTGCAATAATAATTGGTACTATAGCGGCCTATGCCTTTGGTGTTGTAGATGCTAGTAGTTTTAAAGCCGGTGTTGCAAGCATAGGTTTCTATTTCCCACTTCCAGGATTTGGTGTGTTTGAAGGAGTAAAACTACTCTTTACAGAATATACTCATCTACTCGCTATTATTATTCCAATTTCTGTATATAACTTTATTGAAACAATGAACAACGTAGAAGCTGTTTCTGCACTTGGAGATAATTATGACGTTAAGGAAGCTCAAATTGCTGACGGTATTGGCACAATGATTGGTGCTTTATTTGGTGGTGTTGTTCCAACAACTGTTTATATCGCATCAGTTGGCGCTAAGGATATGAACGCTGGTCGTGGATATTCAATTCTTAACGGTATTGTATTCTTAATTGCTGCCACATTTGGACTTATTGGTGCAGTATCACAAATCATTCCGCTTGCTGTAATTGCTCCAATTCTAGTTTATGTTGGTATTTCAATGGTATCAAACTCCTTTACTCATTCTCCACAACGTCATGCTCCTGCTGTAGCACTAGCTATGGTACCATATTTAGCAAATTATATAGTATCTAGATTTAATAGAGGTGATGTAACTGTTGCAAATACTGGAGCTAACCTAGTAAATTCCATCTCTCCAAATCTTGTTGCAATATCTCAAGGTGCTATGTTCACTGCTCTTGTTTGGGGTGCTATTACTGTATTCATTATAGATAAGGACTATAAGAAAGCAGCTATGGGTGGTGTAACACTTGCTATATTTTCAGCAATTGGTCTAATCCATGCTCCAAAATTACAGCTGCTTGCTTCACCAGCTCAAACACAGTTTGTAATCGGATACCTTATACTAGCAGCTTTCTGTGCTGTATATCCATTATTAGTACCTGTAACACAAAAATCTAAAAATACAATTGGACTAGAATAAGAAATCTACTCTACCCCCTTGATGTAACCATCAGGGGGGTTTTTATATTCACAAAACTTAAAAATTTATTTAGGTTTTCTATTACTATTTTAATCTAATCATTATCTATTCTCAGTATTATTTTACAGAAGTTAGTGGAATACTATATTTATAGCTTTACAAAACTAACTTTATTAAGGTGGTAGTACATATGGATATTAGCATAATCGGAGTACCTATTTTCTATGGTGCAGATAAAAGAGGTCCTGAACAGGGCCCAGCAAAACTAAGAGAAAAAAACATAGTTGAAGTAATAGGTAAACATGGTCACAGAGTCTTTGATTTTGGCGATCTTTTTGTACCAGTAGTTGAAGAGTGTAACAAGTTTTTCTCTCATCCTAAAATGAAGTACCTTGAGCCTATTATTCAAGTTAATAACAATCTGGCTCATCTTGTTTATTCATCAATAAAAGGTGGAAGTTTTCCATTAGTTATAGGTGGTGATCATTCTATAGGACTAGGTAGCATAGCAGGGGTAAGCAAAGCCCATAAAAATTTTGCAGTTGTTTGGGTAGATGCTCATGGTGATATAAACACTCATACTACTAGCGAAAGTGGCAATGTGCACGGCATGTCTCTAGCAAAGTCTATGGGACTAGGTTATGTTGATTTGACAGACGTTTACTTTAAAGGAAGAAAAGTAATTCCTGAAAATGTATTTATAGTTGGTGCTAGAGACTTAGACCCCGGTGAGTATAACTATATTAAAGAAGAAAATCTTAATGTTTATACCACCAAAAGAATTGAAGAGAAAGGTATTGAACATGTGGTTAATGAAGTTCTTGAAGATCTTAGAAGTAAAAACATTGATGCCCTCCATTTAAGCTTTGATTTAGATTTTATAGATGCGCAGTTTGTGCCAGGTACAGGTACTGCAGTAGGGGAAGGTCCTAGTATTGAGGATACAAAAACACTCTTAAAGGTGCTAGCAGAAACAAAGCTTGTAAAATCTATGGACTTTGTTGAACTAAACCCTCTACTAGACAAAAATGGTGTTACTGCAGACCTTGCTATAGATTTATTAGATTGGACATTTAAATACATGTGTTGATTTATTCTTAGTGTGGTTTCTTTATAATCCGTTGTCGTATTTTCAATATAAAAAGGCTGCTACAAAACCAACTTAACAAGGTAGTTTCGTAGCAGCCTCATATTATTATTTATTATAATCACAGAGCGTTATTATAATAAATAATAATATGAAGACAAGTTAACTCTTTAGAGTTATTTCTGTACTCATGAGCTTTATCCGCAAGGAATTTTATTGAATCCCCTTCACTAAGGTTATAAGTAGTACCTTGAATAGATAATTGAAATTCTCCTTTGCTCACATATATATATTCTTCAGTACTGTTTTCATGAGGTTCAGAATGATGTATACATCCAACGTCAAGATCTACTACTAGCATTTCGAATTTTTTATTAAAATCGAAGGCAAAAGTAGGAAAAACACTAAACTTATCATTATCTTCAGTAATAGGTATGATATCTTTCTTCTTAACTATGACTAAGTCATTAGGTTCTGCTTCTAGTAAGAAAGTAGAAGAAATATGAAGACCATTTGCAATTTTCCACAAAGTAGAGATGGATGGGTTGGTTTCTCCCCTTTCCATTTGGGCAAGCATCCCTTTGCTAACTCCAGTCATTTCAGCAACTTTATCTAGACTATATCCTCTTTTTTTACGATATGCATTAAGATTGTTTCCTATAATTAAATTAATATTATCCAAGTTTCGCTCCTTTTGGTTATATAATATATTCCCTATATGAAACCTTATTTTATCACATTTCTATAAAATTCTCAATATTTTACACAGGCCTTAGAAATTATATCTGATTGATTTATTATAACGATTACATTTTTTTAAATAATCACTTGTATAATATATTACACATATGATATTATAAAACAAACAATCGTGCAATATATTATACTATTTAAGCAATATAATATCACATTTCTATAATTTCTAATAGCTTACATAGGTTTCAGCATTAAAAACAAGCTATAATAACTAGCTAATGATTCTAAGTAAAAATGAACCCTAAAATAAATAAAAAATGGAGGTACATTACCATGGGAAGTAAAGTGCTAGGAAAATTCTTAAAAGAAAATTTGGATGATTTAAAAAGTAAAGGTTTATATAATGTAATAAACCCACTAAAGGGTGCCAATGGACCTGTTATT
>CALJTN010000241.1 GCA_937976175.1 uncultured Clostridiaceae bacterium
TTCCACCAATATCTCCAAGCTCTAATTTATTATATCTATACTTTGCACAACCTGCAGTTAAAATAACTGTATCGTTTGGTAATTCTTTTGCAAACTCAGTGTAGTACTCTCTACCTTTCATTCTTCCATCACAACCAGCCATTACGAAGAATCTTTTAATTGCTCCGCTTTTAACCGCATCTACAACTTTGTCTGCTAATGCTAGCACTTGATTATGAGCAAAACCTCCAACTATTTCTCCTTTTTCAATTTCAATTGGTGCAGCACATTTTTTAGCATGCTCAATTATAGCTGAAAAATCTTTTACATTTCCATCCACTCTATCTGGTATATGCTTCATTCCATCAAATCCAGCTGCTCCAGTAGTATAAACTCTCTCTTTATAAGAAGCCTTTGGAGGAGTAATACAGTTTGTTGTCATTAAGATGGGTCCGTTAAAGCTTTCAAATTCTGAATCTTGCTTCCACCATGCATTTCCATAGTTACCCACAAATTGACTATACTTTTTGAAAGCCGGGTAATAATTTGCCGGTAACATTTCACTATGAGTATATACATCTACCCCTGTGCCTTCTGTTTGCTTTAATAACTCTTCCATATCCTTTAAATCATGTCCACTAATTAATATGGCTGGGTTATTTCTTACTCCTATATTTACCTTTGTAAGTTCTGGGTTTCCGTAAGTAGTAGTATTAGCTTCATCTAATAGTGCCATAGCATCTACTCCATATTTACCACATTCTAGTACCAGTGCAACTAATTCATCAGCAGTTAAACTATCATTAGTAGTTTGTGCAAGGCCCTTTTGCATAAATGCATATAGATCAGTCTTTTCGTATCCTAAATTATATGCATGCTCAGCATAAGCTGCCATTCCCTTAATTCCATAAACTACTAGTTCTCTTAAAGATCTTACATCTTCATTTTCTGTTTTAAGAATCCCTACATTCATAGATTTGCTCTCAAATTCTTCAGCAGTTCCTGTCCATGTTGCACACTCTGGTAAATTGCTTTCTATTACTCCACCAGCGTTTACTAGTTCAGTTTTAATTACCGCGCGAAGTTCTAATGCTTTAGTTATTCTTTCAATAAATCTAGCTTTATCAAAATTTGCATTTGTTATAGTCATGAATAATCCATCTACCACAAATTTATTTACTTCTGCATTTTCTATGCCTAGTTCTCTTGCTCTTGTGCTATAGATTGATATTCCTTTTAAAACATACATTAATAAATCCTGCATATTAGCTAAATCATCTGTTTTACCACAGACTCCTCTTACCGTACAACCTGTTCCTTTTGAAGCTTCTTGACATTGATAACAAAACATACTCATTATAATTCCCCCTGTTAATTTTCTGGATAGATGACAACTTTATGCGGCCATCTTCCATTTATTTTGATATATTATTTTGAATAATTTATAGCAACATAATTTAACATTTATTGTTGAACTATCCTTATTATACTTTCATGCAAGTTTAAAGTCGGTAACAAATGTTACAAAAGAGTACTTTTTTATTATTTTTTATTTCTATTAACTTCCAACAAAATATATTTACATATTAAATAGCAAAACTTATACAGTAATTATTTATACCTCTGCAATTAAAATAATGGTGAAATGCAAACATTTTTAGTGTATTTACTGCTTTTGTTCGTATTTTCATTGACAATACTTTAAAAAATGTTATCATATTTTAGGTACTAATATTTAATAAAGTTACTGAACAGAAGATGGAGGAATTATAATGGAAAACTTTTTTAAGTTAAAAGAAAATAATACAAATGTTAAGAAGGAACTTGTTGCTGGGTTAACTACCTTTTTAACCATGGCATACATCATTGCTGTAAATGCTGGTATATTAAGTGATGGCACTGGTATGCCCATGGGTGCTTTGGTAACTGCTACTTGCTTAGCTGCAGCAGTTTCTTCTATTTTTATGGGTCTCTACGCTAAACTTCCCTTAGGTATAGCTTCTGGCATGGGTCTTAATGCATACTTCACCTATGCAGTAATCCATGGAATGAAAATGCCTTGGCAAGTAGCCCTTGCTGCAATTTTTGTTCAAGGAATTATCTTTATAATACTTTCTATGACAAAGGTTAGAGATGCCGTATTCAATGCAATCCCTCATAATCTTAAACTTGCAATTACATCAGGAATAGGTCTTTTTATTGCTTTTATAGGCTTTGTTAATAGTGGAATAGTAATACAAGATAACGCAACCCTAGTGAAAATCGGCGAGTTTACCTCTCCAACTGTATTGATAGCTACAATTGGAGTACTTATTATTGTAATATTATCAAAAAATAATGTAAAAGGTGCTCTACTATGGGGAATAGTCGGTAGCACATTAGTCGCTTGGTCAATAGCTTTAATTTCACCTGAAACAGCAGCTGCTCACGGAATTATTTTACCTAGTAGTAATATTTTTAAATATGAATCTATTTCTCCAATAGCTGGTAAATTTGATTTTTCTTACATATTCAAAAGCACCTCAAATTTAATCAACTTTATTACAGTTGTTCTTACTTTTTTATTTGTTAGTTGCTTTGATACCGTGGGAACTGTAGTTGGTGTTTCCTCTAAAGCGAATTTACTAGATGAAAATGGAAATGTTAAAGGTGCTGGTAAAGCACTAGTGGCAGATGCGGTAGGTACTACCTTTGGTGCTTTAGTTGGTGTTTCACCACAGGTTGCCTTTGTAGAAAGTACTGCTGGGGTTTTAGCAGGTGGTAGAACAGGCTTAACAGCTATTACTACTGGCTCATTATTCTTAGTAGCAATGTTCTTTTCCCCTCTATTTATTGCAGTACCAGCTAGCGCCACTGCCCCTGCTTTAATTATTGTAGGATATTTCATGATTGAGCAAATTAAGAATATTGATTTCGCTGATTTTACTGAAGGAGTCCCTGCCTTCTTAACTATTGCTACAATGCCTTTAACCTATAGCATTGGAGATGGATTAAGCATAGGTATAGCTTCATACTTCATAATAAATGTTTTAAATAACATTTTTGGAAAAGATAAAAACCAAAAGAAAAAATTATCTCCTTTCTTATGTGTACTAGCCATAGTATTTATAATTAAGCTGGTTATAGGCTAAAAACAAAAGAAGTTAACCTCAAATTTTTGAAGTTAACTTCTTACTTGTTTATACACTATTATTTGATTTTTTTGTGATTAAGCTATATTTTAAACTTTCCAATTTCACTATTAAGCTTAAGTACTTGCTCATTAAGTGTATCTGCTGCAGCTGATACCCCTTGTATAGCTAAGCCTTGTTGCTCCATGGAAGCTGTTACCTCTTCTGAGGCTGCAGCTGTTTGCTGTGATACAGAGGATATATTGTTTATTGCATCAATAATTGAATCCTTATGGTTGCTTACCTCATCAACAAAGTGACTAAAAGTCTTTATGTTCTCGGTAATATCCTTTATAGAAGAAGATATGTGTTCAAAGGAATCATTAACTTCATCTACTGCATAAGACTGTTCATTGGATATATTTTTTACCTCCTTCATTATGTCAACTGTTTTACTACTTTCACTTTGTATACTACTTACAATTTCATTTATTTCCTTAGTAGCCTCACTAGACCCCTCTGCTAGTTTTCTTATTTCATCTGCTACCACTGCAAATCCTTTACCAGCCTCTCCTGCTCTAGCTGCTTCAATAGATGCATTTAAGGCTAGCAGATTTGTTTGCTTAGCAATTGAGGATATAGTTCCTAGCATATTTGTTATATTTTTAGCTTTGCTATCCAATTCTAATATAGCACTTTCAATGTTTTTTATAGATTTCTCATTGAGACCATTTTTTTCTTTCAATTCTCCTACTACCTTAACACCTTTTAAATTTATTTTATCAACTTCTTCTGTGGTTGATAACATTTTAACTGTATTGATCTGAAGTTCATTAATCTTATTAGCTAGCATTGATGTAATTTCTACTCCCTTTTGTGCTTCTAGCGCCTGTTCAGATGCTCCTACAGCAATTTCTTCAACTGCTTTTGTTACACTTTCAGCAGAAGCACTAGTTTCTTCTGAGGTAGCTGCTAAGGTTTCAGAAGATCCATTTACCTCATCAGACACATTTTGTATATTTTTAATTAGATTACCCACATCTTCTATCATGGCATTAAACCCAGAGGCAAGTTGTCCTATTTCATCTTTTGATTTTACTTTGATTCTAACAGAAAAATCACCATTTTTAATTTCTTCCATGTGATTAAGTAAAATTCTTAATGGTTTAATTATGCTATTGGAAAACAATATAGCAATTAGTGTAACTAACATTAAGCAACCAAGTCCAATCAATAAATTGTTAGTTATCATTGAACTAGTATCAGCCTTAATTTCATTCATATACATAGTTGCCATAATAGTCCAATCTAAGCTTTCGATTTTCGTAAATGATGCAAATTTTCTCTCATTAATACCAGCCTCTTCTAGAATATATTCCACATTTCCTTCTTTCTTTTCATCAAGTGCTTTGCTTACTGCCTCTATAGGCATTGGTTTTCCCATTAAGTCTTTATCTTTATGTGTCAGTATATTTTTCTTACCATCCACAATAATTACGTATCCTTCTTTACCAACAGTAATACTATTAGTATTTTTCGACAATACTTCTAATGAAATATCCATTGATAGCACTCCAACAAACTCATTATTATTGAAGCTATTTGTTATAGGAATTGCTACAGATATAACCGGTGCTCCTGTATTAGTATCAATGTATGCTTCTGTCCAGGAAACAACATTTTTCTGAGTGGCTATTTGATACCAAGGTCTTGAAGTTGGGTCAAAATCGCTTGATATGTCCTGCTGAGGGTATATAAGCATTTTCTTGTCTTCTGTTCCAATATACACCGCTTGTACATCTTTATGTGATTGCATAAAAGCCTTAAAACTTTCCATCATCCATGGCATATATTCTGGATGCCTATTTATCTGTTGTACATTAGGGTCATGTGCCAGTTGAATTGCACTTTGTTCAAAAGAAATAGTATAATTCTCTATGGCTTGTTTGGTCTGTTTAATGGTTTCGAGTGTAGACCCCTTTAAATTAGCTTTTAAAATATTATTAGCTTTTGAGTAAGATGCCATACCGGAAACAAGCACTGGAATAGTAATTAGAAGGATAAACATTGAAATTAATTTAAATTTTATACCTCTCTTTAATCCTAGCTCTGTTTTAGTACCATTAGACTTTTTCACACTAGCCCTCCTTTTATACACACTACCTATTGCACTTAGATTATTCAGAAAATTCTGTGTATAATTATATAGTACATACCTACTAGTAATTTGTCAATATTTCTTGTCTTAATTTGTAAATATTTGCCCTTTGGTATGGCTTTGTTTTGTTTTTTGTGCTTTATCTTTACGAGTTGTCCGAAAATCTGTAATTCACTGTTATACTTCATGATTATTATTAATTTTTCTTAACTCTAGTTAAATATTTCACAATATTCAATACTCTATAAGAATATAACATTAGTAGTAGGATTTAAAAGCAGCATTTAAAGTAAAAAAAGATTAGGGTGTAGTGAAGCTAAACCCTAATCTTTTTTAATGGATGTGCTCATGAGTTCTTTTACTTTTGATAAGTTTACCATATTTGATTTTATTTTTTCAATAGCATCCTCTGCCATTTTATAATTTTTATCTCCAGTTAAACTGTAAGCCTTATAGACCATAGCTGTACTATCAGCAATATTTTTTACATAAGAAGAGTATTTATCATGGAAGGAATTTAGTCTTTCTCTATGCTCTAAGCTTTTAACTTCCTGGTAGTACCTGTTTAAATTTGTGTTTTCATCTTTTAATATATTAAGTTTATCCGTTTCTTTATCCTTTGAGGATATTGCCTTTTCTATATTATCCACTGATGCTTTAATCTTGCTTGTATACCCCGCTATTTCCTTAGCATATTTTACATCACTTATATATCCCTTGACTTCTTCAACTGGTGATGCTCCTTTTATAAAAACGTTGTAAGCAAAAAATAAGAAAAATATAGCTATTAATAATATTAATAATTTCACTGCTTTTTTTATAATTGAAAAAACTATTAAAATGACTATTATTGCTAAGATGATGTATATTAGCATATTTGAATTTACTATATCCATTTTTCTCCCCCTATAAAATATTTTAAGTATTTACTTTTTCATTTTCTATATATATTCCATTATTCCTTCTTAAATGTTTAAAATAATAAATATAACTATTTCAAGCTACAGATATTATTCAATTCTTCTTCTATTATATTTTGCACATATTCTGCTAAACTCTGTTCCTCCTCTTTATTTAACGAGCTAACATAAATAGGCTTATGTATAACCATTTTTA
>CALJTN010000242.1 GCA_937976175.1 uncultured Clostridiaceae bacterium
AGGTGTTCCTTTGCTGCATTTATTTTTTTTGAAACAAGGTACTGATATTTTTAGTGATAATTCTAAAATATTAGTAGTTTATTTAGAAAATTTTTAAAGTATAAGTCTTAGCAATATTACAGCACCGAGGGTGACAATCTAATAGGAGTGGTTAAATTATGGAAGTAGTTGTTCAAAAGTATGGAGGTTCTTCTGTAGGTACTACAGAGAAAATTAAAGGTATTGCACAAAGTATAGTAAGACGAAAAGACGAAAGTACAGGTTTGATTATAGTAGTATCTGCTATGGGTGATACCACAGATGACTTAATATCACTATCAAAGGGTATAACAGAAGAACCCTGTAAAAGAGAATTAGATGCATTATTATCTACAGGAGAAATGATATCGAGTGCACTTTTAGCCATGGCAATTAAGGGACTCGGATACGATGCCATAAGCTACACTGCGCACCAAATTGGTATTCAAACTTGTGGACAATATGGTAAAGCATTAATTGAAGACATAGAGAGTGAAAAGATTAAAAAAAGTTTAGAGGAAGGTAAAATTGTAATAGTTGCTGGCTTCCAAGGAATAAATGAAGAGGGTGACATTACCACCTTAGGAAGAGGGGGTTCTGATACCACTGCTGTAGCACTAGCAGTAAAATTTAAAGGAAGCTGTGAGATATATACAGATGTGGCGGGAATATATAGCGTAGATCCTAGAGCGTATAGTGAGGCTAAGAAATTAGATGAAATAGAATATGAAGAGATGCTAGAACTAGCAAGTCTCGGAGCACAAGTAATGCATTCAAGATCTATAGAACTTGCACAAAAATATGGAATACCTATATACGTAGGACTTAGCAATAGTGAAACTCGGGGAACAGTGATTAGGGAGGTAAAAAACATGAATATGGAAAGTAAACCAGTAACAGGCATAGCAACTAGTGATGAGGATGTGGCAGTAACGCTACAACGTATACCTAAAGATGTGAATATATTGTCCACTATATTTGAGAATATAGGAAGTAAAAGAATTAATATAGATATGATAAGTCAAACATCGCCTATTGATGGGAAGGTAAATGTATCATTTACTATACCTAAAGAAAGCTTAAAGGATAGTTTGGAAATTATAGATGATTTAATAGTAGATAATAAGGTTATAGTTGATGAGGATATAACTAAGTTTTCAATGGTGGGGATTGGAATGAAGACAACCTCTGGAGTAGCAGCTAGAATGTTTAGGATTTTTAACAAAAACAATATTGAGATTAAAATGATTACTACCTCAGAAATAAGAATTACTTGTGCAATTAAAACAGAAGACAAACTAAAAGCTATACATGTGATTGCAAAAGAGTTTAATTTATAAATGAGAAATAAATAGAAGGAGGGATTTATGTGAGATTTTTTGGTGATATAAAGGCTGAGGATAATAAATTAAATATTGCAGGAGTTAGTGCGGAAGTTCTAGCAAAGGAATATGCTACCCCTCTTTACGTAATGGACGAGCAGCTTATACGCGATAATTGTAGAAGATTTTACAAAGGGTTTAAAGCTGCGAAGGAGCAGAATAAGGTGGCTTATGCGGGAAAAGCATTTTTAACTATGGCCATGTGTGAAATTGTGAAGAGTGAAGGATTATATTTAGACGTGGTTTCCGGAGGAGAATTATATACCGCCTATAAAGCGGATTTTCCACTAGAAAAGGTATATTTCCATGGTAATAATAAAACCCTAGAGGAAATTGAAATGGCAATAGAACTTGGAGTTGGAACTTTTGTAGTAGACAATCTTCATGAAATTGAGATTATTAATGCAAAGGCGAAGGAAAAAGGCATTATGCAGCGCATTCTTCTTAGAATAACTCCAGGCATAGAAGCTCATACTCATGAGTATATAAAAACTGGACAAATTGATTCAAAGTTTGGATTTACTACGTTAAATAACGAATTAGAAGAGGTTGTAAAAACTGCGCTAAGCCTTTCTAATGTAAAATTAGCAGGAATACACTGTCATATAGGCTCTCAAATTTTTGATTTGGAACCCTACAGAGATGCTGTTGGCATAATGATGTCTTTGATCAAAGACATTAAGGAAAAGTTTAGTTATGATATAGAAGAATTAGACTTAGGCGGAGGCTTTGGAGTTTATTATAACCAAGGTGATGAGCCTAAGGAAATAGAGGAGTTTTGCACTGTAATAATTGAGGAAGCTAAAATTAAATGCAAAGAGTATGGAATAAACTATCCTATGCTTGTAATAGAGCCAGGTAGATCTATTGTAGCTAATGCAGGCCTTACCTTATACACTGTAGGAGCTATAAAGGATATACCAGAGGTGAGAAAATATGTGGCAGTGGATGGCGGCATGACAGATAATATAAGACCAGCCTTATACAATGCAGAGTATCAATGTGTATTAGTCAATAAAATAAGTGAACCTTGCACAGAAATAGTCACAATAGCAGGTAAGTGCTGTGAAAGTGGAGATATATTATTAGAAAATGTAGAACTTCCAATAGTTAATAGTGGAGATCTTATTGCTGTACTTTCAACTGGTGCTTATGGATATTCAATGAGCAACAACTATAATAAAATACCTAAGCCTCCTGTAGTTTTAGTAAGTGAAGGTAAGCATAGACTTATATGTAAAAGACAAACTTACAAAGACATGATAAGTAACGAAGTATGCCTATAAGTAAAAAACTCTCCTACGTGCCTTGCAAACGAGCTTGAAACTGGAAATTTGATTAAGAAATTCTAAATCAACTTTCAATAGTTTCTTCGCTTCTTATTGCAAGTCACTTCGGAGAAAGTTCATACTTAACTTTGAAATCTATATATTAGTTCTATCTTCTCGCCAACTTTAATCATTCCACATTTTTTATACATTTCTTTTGCAGTATCAGCATCATCAGTAATAAGGTATATAGTTTCGGCTCCTTGCTCTATAGAAATTGAAACCAACTCTTTCAAAAAAGTTGTTCCAAAGCCCTTTCGTTGCATTTCAGGTGCCACATCGAAATCTTCAATCTTTGCAACGTCCTTATTTAAAAACAAATCACAATGACCGATAATTTTACCATTAAAATAACATAAATAGCTATCAACTAAGCCCTCTGCTAAATACACCATACTTCTTCGCTCATATCTTCTTTTGACAAAGGACATTCCAAGTTCTTCTCCATTAATTCTAATATCAAATTCAAAGGCCTTTTCAAATTGCTCTTTATTCAATTTTTTTATAGAACAATCTTCTCGAGCTACCAAGGTATCTAATTGTTCTATTTGAAACTGAAAATAATCATAAATTGTAGTTTCACAATTTTGATTCTTTATGCAATTTTCCACTTTAGCTATATCAAAGTTAAACTGCACATTGAGAAAGTTCTTCCCTTTTTTCTTAGAGTCCTGGATTTCTTCTTCTATAAAGTCACAAAACTCTTCTTCTGAAATGGGTTGTTTTATGTAGGTTAAATTATGGGAATACATATCTGGGATAATATCATCACTAAATCTTATTGCGTTGTTACTTTCATTAGCACTTGAAAAACATTTTAGGTACTTTAATTCTGTGTCTATTAGTTTTAAATTCATTTTAATGGTTCCCCCTATTTTTATACTATTAATGCTATAACTTATTTCTCTAATAAATATCTATTTTTAACATTTGTTTAAAAAATAGCCTTTTATTAAGATACTCATCATCTTCAAGACTAATAATATTAGCTCAATTTAGATAAATGGGACATGTCATTTAATACTCTCAAAGTATTTTGCTGATAATTATTTACTTGTAATAATGAAATACTTCCTGGCTCAGCGAAGAAATGGGATTTAGCTAACATCTGAGTTTCAAATTTCATCCACCATGCAATTATATATGCTAAGGTTCCACCATGAGTCACAATAATCAGGTTTCTCTTCTCAGAATCACATATGCTTTCCATACAACCACATACTCTATTATAGAATTCTCTACAGGTTTCTCCATGTTGAAATTGTTGGTAATCTAAATCAATAAAGTCATTGCTTGCTCGCAGATTTCTATTTTCTCTAGCCCAATCCTTTGTTTTACCCGCTGCAATTCCAGTGTTCATTTCTCGGAGTCCTCTATGTTCAGTAATATTTAAGTTTAAATGTTTTCCAACTATTTCTGCTGTTTGCTTCGCTCTCATTAAATCTGAAGAATACAGCACATACTCCTCTTCACCTAGGTCTTTTTTTAATTTTAACCCAATAAGGTCTGCTTGTTTTCTTCCTAAATCAGTAAGTGGAGTATCAGTCCATCCGCCGGACATGTTGTTTATATGATGCTCTGACTGGCAATGCTGAATGATTAGAATTTTTCTCATCTTAATCCCCCCTTATAAAAAATCATTAAAAGTATCTCCATGGAAATTAAATAGCAAACTATAATATCCAAGATACTCTCCGTTATATTCTATTCTCAAGTACACCTCTAAAAATTCTAGGTCTTTGTTAATATTAATAGCCTGTTAAAATTATTTACCACTTTGATATGCGGCATTTTCTGTCACTACACTTATAATTATTCTCATTTATTTAACTTTAATAATATTCTTTGTATTCTAACCGTACAGTCAATCTTCCTATTGATAGGCTCTCTCCATGAATTAGATAAAGGAAATTGTATCTTATCTTTAACAATTTGCCCCATATCCCAAAATCCATCTTCTGATATATTGTTAGTTACCCACTCAATAAAATATTGAAGCTTCAATTTAGCACATGTATAACTACTTAGTAATTCATGAGCATTAATATACCTACTAGCAATTTTTAAACAAAAACTACTAGGAGGCTCTTTGGGACATCTGTCATGAATGTAATATATACCATTTTGAGAGTTGATTACATAATCCAAAAACTTCGATTCAATATCACTAGACAACATTCCGATAAGTATAGACACAAGATAAAAGTTTTCAAATCCCCACATATGATTTTCTTTTGGTGATTTATGAACCTCATAATACGCTTCTTTATAAGCCTTATGGTTATATTCATCTCCTGAAAATGCATGAGTAATAATTTTAGCCCAATCTTTAGCTATTCCCTTTGCTAAATCATTAGATGAGTCAATTTTTAATAGCCATGTTGCCACAAATAATCTTGTCAACATATCCCAATCATGTTTTTTTTCCCTACGATCTCTTAATTCCGATTCTCGAAGCAAATATTTCTCCATGTAAATGAGTGCTTTTTGAATCACTTCATCATGCTTATCCAATCCTAATATCAACAGTCTTCTTAATGCTTGTTCTGTGGTAATTGGTGATTGAGAAAACTGACTCATACTATGAAACTGTCCCCAAGATCCGTCTTCCCATTGGAGTTGTATAATATCATTAACCCATTTCGATTGTAAGACCATATTCTTAGCAAATATTAACTCTTCATTTTTACTATCTAATTTTAACACATCACGCATTAAAAGATA